>NZ_DOTK01000092.1:0-4114 GCF_003521185.1 Brevibacillus sp. | reverse complement strand
TCTACTTGACAGGGGGCACTTCACAGCCTACAGTCCGAGGGTCTTTTTCCGTCATTTCCTGAAAGTATCCAGGACAAATTCCTTGAAGCGCACGGCAGCAGGAGACAAGTAGCCGCCCTGGACCTGGGCCATGCCGATGACGCGCTGGCATTTCGGGCTGCTGATGCGGATTTGCGCGATTTTGCTTTTGTCGATGCCCCGCAAATCGGGCAGCAAGGACACGCCGAGTCCCGCCGAAACCAGCCCTGCTACGGTGGCTGCTTCTTCGCCTTCGAAGGTCACTCGCGGGACTACACCCAGCTGCTCAAACAGCTGGTCTGTCGTTCGCCGCAGGGCGTAGCCCTTTTTCAAAAAGATGAACGACTCCTCGGCAATTTCCGCGAGCAGGATGCTCTCCCGTTCAGCCAGCGGATGTCCGAGCGGAACGATGGCAAACAGTTCTTCGCTCCAGAGCGGCGTCCACAAAATCGGCAGCTTGGTTTCGGTCGGTTCTGCCAACAGGCACAAATCCAGCTCGCCGGCGTCGAGATGCGCAAGCAGCGAGTAGCTGTGATTTTGGATCATGGTGAAGCTGATCGAGGGCGACTTGGCGCGGAAAGAACCGATCAGGTCGGGAATCAGGCTGGTGCCGAGCGTGTGCAAAAAGCCAAGCGCCACTTCCCCGTGATCGGGATGAACGAGATCGCGAAGCTCCTGTTTTCCGTCCTCAAATTCCTTGAGAATCCGGTTGACGCGCTTTAAAAAAAGCTGGCCGTAGCGATTGAGCATAATCGTCCGGCCTTGTCGCTCAAAAAGCGGGACGCCAAGCTCCTCCTCCAGCCGGGCAATGGAGCGGCTAAGTGCAGGCTGGGAAAGCGACATGGCTTCCGCTGCGCGGGTGACGTGCTGGATGCGGGCGAGTGTCTGAAAGTATTCGAGCTGTTGCCATTCCATGGAAGCAACCTCCCTGTATGACGCTGATCTGTCGTCAATTCATTACTTTGGTGCATCAAAATTATGATTACAATAAATTATACATTATGAATTGTCAATGATAGTATAACAGTGAAGCGGGGAGAAACACGGGGAGGTTTCACCATCATGGGACACATCAAGCAAGGCACAGCCACTTTTCGCAAGACGAACCTGGCGTTTTTTGCAGCGGGTTTCAATACGTTTGCCATTTTGTACAGCACGCAGCCATTAATGCCTGAATTTACAAAAGAATTTGGCATTTCGCCGACGATGGCAAGCTTGTCGCTTTCGCTGACGACGATCTCTCTTTCGATCAGCATGCTGATTTTCGGGACGGTGTCCGAAGTGTGGGGGCGCAAGCCGGTGATGATCAGCTCGATGCTGGCGGCGTCGCTCTTGTCGATTTTGACGGCATGCAGCACTTCCTACGAGACTTTACTTCTGTACCGCATTATTCAAGGAATTTCATTGGGAGGACTCCCTTCGATCGCCATGGCTTATCTCGGAGAAGAGATGGAACCGAGAAGTCTCGGTGTGGCGATGGGACTATACATCAGCGGGAACTCGCTGGGAGCGGTGTGCGGGCGGATTCTCTCCGGGACGCTCACGGACTTGTTCAACTGGCACGTGGCAATGGGGACAATCAGCCTGATGAGCCTGGTAGCCACACTGGTTTTCTGGATGAGCTTGCCCGCCTCGCAAAATTTTCACGCGCGTGCTCCCGAGCTGCGCAAGCTGGCAGGCTCGATGCTCGCCCACTTGCGGGACCCGGCTCTGCTTTGTCTGTTTGGCATCGGATTTTTGAGCCTTGGCAGCAACGTCGCGCTCTACAACTATATCGGGTATGTGCTGACTGCGCCGCCCTACTCGCTCAGCCAAACGCTCGTAGGCTGGATCTTCATCGTCTTTCTCGTCGGGATGTTCGCTTCCGTCTGGATGGCGAAGCTGGCCGAGAAGTTCGGGCGGACGAAAATGCTGCTCGTCTCTTTGTTGCTGACGCTGATTGGCGCATGCCTGACGCTCGATGCGCATTTGGCTGTCATCGTCGCGGGCCTGCCGATTCTCACCTTTGGCTTTTTCGGCAGCCACTCCATCGCGAGCGGCTGGGTAGGCAAGCGCGCAACCCACGACAAGGCGCAAGCGTCTTCGCTCTACTTGTTCTTTTATTACGCAGGCTCCAGCATTGGCGGGACGATGGGAGGACTTTTCTGGTCTTCGCTCGGCTGGGGTGGCGTCGTCGCGATGATCGCCGGATTCATGGCCGTAGCCTTCGTGTTTGCCACAAAATTGTCCAAAGCGATAGCCATTCCGGCGCCTCCGGTTTTGGAGAAGAAGTGGTCGGTGGCGAAGATGAAGTGATAATGAGGAAAAGCCCCAACGGCTTGTTGGGGCTTTTTCTTATGAACTGCGATTCCTCGTAACACTTATCACTGCCGCTAAGTAAAGAATCGCAGCAACGATCGCTCTTAGGAACGAGCGGTCACCAGTGTCATTGTTGTAAATGGAAACGGACGCCATTACCACGATGTGGCCAAGTATGTAAACCAATAGGCCGTACAGAAGTTTTTTCCACATAAGGGACCATCCTTTTTCATAATCAAAGCTGTCGTAATCAGGGGATGCCATCTCTATATCTGCAAGGTATTGTACGGTTGAGTGATGGCTGGTGGGTTTCTTTTCGGCTGCAAATACAAGGGCGCTTTTTGCTGCAATTATTTTCCTTTTCATTATATACCAGGAAATTCCGAATGAATATAATTACAAGAAGAAGTGCGAGAAGATCGATAAAAACCTCAGACATAGGACGCTTTGTACTGCCGGAGCAACGAGATTCAGGAAAAAAGAGTCGGGAAACGCTCGGGATTGCAAGGGGGAGAGAGATAGGGGTTCACAAACTCGGTAAAAACGTTCAATATTAGCACCATATACGAGAAGACGACAATATCCAATTCTATTCATCCCGAAAGGACCTGATCAAAATGACCCTAGGCGGTTTTCAAAGCGGCTTTTCAGCCAGAAAAGTGCCGCGCTCGGAGGTGAAGTGGGAGCAGTTCCTCATGTGCAGTCACGGGTGCGCGGAAGTCATCCAGCTGATCTCCCACGTATCGGGCGAGGTTGAGTTTGAGTTGTGCAAAATCGAGGCGGAGCGAATGGGCAAAGTGCTGCTTGAAGCTGCGAAGACAGAAAGTTTTTGAAACTTCTGGGCCGCTGATCCGTACGTATGTAAGAAGAGAACCGATTACAAAAGGGGAGGCGGAACATGAGCGAAAATCAGGGAGTAAAAATGAGTCCCTTCCAAGCTGGGGGGAAGCTGATCGTCACGATTCTCGTACTTGTCGTTTTGGTCTTGCTCGGGACCCAATCGTTTACCATCATATCAGCTGGTCACAGCGGCGTCGTTTTGCAGCTCGGTGCTGTCCAGCCAAAAGTTTTGCAGGAAGGCATGCACTTCAAAATTCCTTTTATCCAAACGATCGTTCCGATGGAGGTGCGGGTGCAAAAATCGGAGACGAGTCAAACGTCCGCTTCGCGTGACTTGCAAACCGTATCGACGACCATCGCGGTCAACCACCACCTGGACAGCGACAACGTGAACAAACTGTACCAGCAAGTAGGTTTGGAGTACAACAGCCGCATCGTCGACCCGGCTATCGCCGAGGCTTTGAAGGCGGTTACGGCGCAGTACACGGCAGAAGAACTCATTTCCAAGCGTTCCGAAGTGAGCAACAAAGTCAAAGAAGTTTTGCGGCAAAAGCTGTCCACGTACAATATCATTCTGGATGAAATCAACATTCGCGAATTTACGTTCAGCGATGAATTTAACCGCGCAATCGAGTCGAAGCAAGTGGCGGAGCAGCAAGCGCTCAAATCGAAGCTCGACCTGGAGCGGATCAAAATCGAGAAAGAGCAGGAAATCACGCGAGCGCAGGCACAGGCCGAAGCTTTGCGCCTGCAAAAACAAGAAGTGACGCCGGAGCTGATCCAGCTCAGACAGATCGAAGCACAGCTGGAAGCGATCCGCAAATGGGACGGCAAGCTGCCGAACGTCACGGGAGGCGCCACTCCGTTTATCAACGTGGGGAATCAATAACGACCAAACGAAAAGACCATCGGGCTACAGTCGGCCAGATGGTCTTTTTTTTGTGCGCCCAGCATGGGC
>NZ_DOTK01000094.1:0-55622 GCF_003521185.1 Brevibacillus sp. | reverse complement strand
ATCGCCCATGCTGGGCGCACCAATAGGAACACCCTGCTGCCCTCTCGCAACAGGGTGTATGAGAAACACGAACTTACGGATAGAGACGATAGAGCATACGCGGGAACGGAATCGTTTCACGCACGTGATCCAGACCGCAAATCCAGGCGACTGTCCGCTCAAGCCCCAGACCGAAGCCGGAGTGAGGAACGGTTCCGTATTTGCGCAGGTCCAAGTACCAGCGATACGCTTCCTCGGACAGCTCGTGCTCGGCGAACCGTTTTTCCAACAGCTCCGGATCGTCGATGCGCTGGCTGCCGCCGATGATTTCGCCATAGCCTTCCGGCGCGATCATGTCTGCGCACAGCACTACTTCCGGACGCTCAGGATGCGGCTTCATGTAGAATGCCTTGATCTCGGTCGGATAGTGCGTGATGAACACAGGCTTGTCGAAATGGTCCGCAATCAATGTCTCGTCTGGCGCTCCGAAATCGTCGCCCCACTTGATCTCGCTGCCTTTTTCCTGCAACAGCTTGATCGCATCGTCATACGTGATGCGCGGGAAAGAACCCGTTACGTTTTGCAGTTTGGTTGTATCGCGCTCCAGCGTTTTCAGTTCGCGCTGGCAGTTTTTCAGGACGGATTGCACCACATGGGACACAAAAGCTTCCTGAATGCGCAAGTTTTCCTCGTGATCGACGAAAGCCATCTCCGGCTCGATCATCCAAAACTCGATCAAGTGACGACGCGTTTTCGATTTCTCTGCACGGAAGGTCGGACCGAAGGAATAAACGCGACCCAATGCCATAGCGGCCGCTTCCATATAGAGCTGACCGGATTGGGACAAATACGCGTCTTCATCAAAATATTTGGTATGGAACAGGTTCGTTGTTCCTTCTGCTGAAGTCGGTGTCAGGATTGGCGGGTCTACTTTCACAAATCCGTTTTCATGGAAATACTCGTATACAGCGCGAATCACTTCGGAACGAATCGCCATAACCGCACGCTGGCGCGGAGTGCGCAGCCACAGGTGGCGATGATCCATCAGGAAGTCTACACCGTGCTCCTTCAGGGAGATCGGGTATTCCTGGGCGATCTGAATGATTTCAACGCCTGTTACCGTCAGTTCGTAACCGCTTGGTGCACGATCATCTGCGCGAACGACGCCGGTTATGTATAAAGAGCTTTCCTGAGTCAGTTGGGATGCATTTTCCCAAACGTTTTCCGCTACTTCTGCTTTCACTACTACGCCCTGAATGAAGCCGGACCCGTCGCGAAGCTGCAGAAATTGAATTTTCCCGCTGCTGCGCTTGTTGTACAGCCAGCATCCAATGCGTACTTCTTGTCCAACATGCTGCCCTACTTGGGCAATCGTCGTCAACATCGAATAATTCCCTCCATTTACCATGCCACACAACAGACTAAGTGTACCCAACAATTATACTATTGGGGGCAGGCAAATTCAATCAAAGACTCCCTTGAACGGGTGGTTACCATAATATAATTATGTTAACAAAAAGCGAGGAAGCCGACTGCACTTCCCACCAACGGCCCCTCGCTTCTTGTTTCTCATTGCTCAGGAACGCAAATCGTCCTCATCACGAAATGTTTCATGCTCATCCGCTGCTTTTTCCTCGCCGGCATCTTCATCTGCTTCGTACTCGCCCTCTTCCCATTCTTCCCCCAAGTCGTCATCCTCTTGCTGCTCATGATGCAGGGCTGTCACCTCGTCATGCACCTGCTCGCCTTTTTCGCCAATGGCGATCCACTGCAAAACGCCGCTGTCTTCCTGCCCGGTTTCCTGACGAAAGACGGTAAGCACAGCCGAGGTGCGTTTGGTGTATTTGAGCGACACGGACACCCCGACCTGATTCGTCATCGCAACCAGGCAATAATGGACGTCTGCATAGGGAGTGGGCAAGCGGACCGTGACGTCTGCCGTCTGGCTTTGCGCCGGAATGCGGAATGGGACAAAGCCAAACTGCTGAAGCGTCGTGCCCAGCTGAACATTCGTCTCAACCGTTTGAAAAGCCAGCTTCTCCCGCGTAATCGACTTGTCGGCCAGATGCTCTGCCGTGACGGTTCTCGGCGCTATTTTCGCTCCGCTAACGGCATGATCGGCCAGCTTTTCTTCCGTTACCGTATTTGTTTGCAGGTGCTGACTTTCGATGGAGTTGACGGCAAGATGCTCGCCCGTGAGTGTTCCCTTGACGAGATGGTCACCGCTCAAGCTGCTCTTTTCCACATGTATGCCTGTAATCGCATGCATTTCGAGCTTGCTTCCGTCGACAGCGTGATCCGCCAACTTTTCGCGTGTGACGCTATTCTCTTGCAGCTTTTCTTTGGAGATGGACTTGGGCTGGATATGTTCGTGCTGCACGGATTGATTGGCAAGATGCTGGGCGGTCACCGCTTTTTCGCCGATTTTTTCGCCAGTGACGGCTCCTTTGCCCAAGTGCCTTGTCTTGATGGCCTCTGTCGCCAGCTTGGGAGACGTAACCGCCGAATCGGCCAGTTTGTTTGCGGTAATGCTCAAATCCGTCACTTTGTCGGTCGAAACAGACTCGGGAGCGAGTTTTGACGTCGTCACTACATGATCGTGCAAATGCTGCGTCTGGATCGCATATTCCCGCAGATGACTGCTGCCGATGACGCGTTCACCGATATGCTGCTCCTCGATTGAGCGCCGCGCGATTTTCTCCGCACGAACAGCCCCGTCAGCCAAATGCCTGCTGTTGACGCTCTCCTCCACCAATTGCTGCTCGCCTACGCTGCGATTTGCCAATTTGTCGAGCGTGACGGCTTTGTCCGCCAGCTTGGCTGCCGTGACCTGTTGCTCCCCGATTTTTCTGGTCGTGACGAGTCCATCTTGAAGATGCGTCGTTTGAATGCTGCTTGCTTGCACGTGGACGCTGGCGATCGACTCTTTTGCCACTTTTTCCGAAGTGACGCTGGCGTGATCCAGATGTTCGGTGAGGACGGCGTAAGGACTGATTTTATCGCTTGTGACCGCTTCCGGCTGCAAATGCTGGCTGTAAATGGAATGAAAAGCGATGTGCTGATCCGTGACGCAGCCCGCCGAAAGATGCCCGCCGTCTACGCTGTTCTCCGCCAGATGATGATGCAAAATCGCTCCCTCGCGAATATGCTGGGACTCGATCGAATCCTCCTCCAGCTTGGTGGAAGTCACGGCCCCATCCCGGATTTTGTCGGTCGTGACCGCGCCGTCCTCCAGCTTGACGGAGTTGATCACATAGTTGGCTAGGTTGCGAGTCTGAATGCTGCCCATCTTGATTTTGTCCGATGTGACAGACTGATCTTGAAGCAGCTCATTCGTAATCGCCTGATCCTGGATGTGCTTCGTCTGGATCGCAGACTCTGCAAACTTCATGGAATCAATGGTCTTGTCAGCCAATTTGTCGGACGTAATGCTGTTGTTGACAAGCTTTTGCCCGGTAATGGAATGGTCCTGCACATTTTCGCTGGTGACCACATGTCGTCCCAGATGCTCTCCGAGGATCGCGTACGGAGCGATTTTGTTTGAAGTGACGCTTTTGTCTGCCAGCTTGTTGCTGTCGACGGCGTAGTCCTTCAACAGCGACGTATCAATCGTTCCCGGCTTGATTTTGGACGAATCGACAGCGCGGTTGGCGATTTTTTCCGTAGTGACAGACTGATCCGTCAAATCATCGGTATAAACAAACGATTGCACCCGGTCATCATTGCGATCTTTGATGATCTTGGAAAAAGTCGTCTGGTTGGACGACACACCCTGCTTGGGCATTTTCTGCAATGGTTGTTGTATCGGGCTTGTCGGTGCATGGGAGCTTGGCTTGGGGCTGTTGACAGCGGACTCCAGCAGTTCCAGCTCCAGATCAGCCATCCAATCCTGCTCCGATGTAGAAGATGTTTGCATAAGCGGAATTTCATGCAAGGTTTGCCTGAACGTTTTGGACAGACCTCTGCTCATTTTTTTTCGGTTCGCGTTTGCCATAGAGTCTCCTTGCCTCCTGATGTCATTCCCGGATCATTCTGTAAGATATTCAACCCTATAGGCATTTGGCACCGCAACGCAAAATTTGTTTCGCCCGTTCACAAGTTTTCCCCACGCAAAAAAACCTGCCAGGCCAACATCAGTTGCTGTCTAGCAGGTTTTTCGTCGCGATTTGATTACGATACAGCCGCTTCCTGTCTCGTTTGGGACAAGAGCGCCCTAAATTCATCTCCTTGCAGCACTTCTGCTTCCAGCAGCGTGCCCAAACCAGTCTGGAACACCGCATCGTACTGGCGAAGCAAGCGGTGCGTCTCCTCCAGCAAACGGGACAAGAGTCGCTCTACCTCATCGTGAATCCTCGTTTTGTCTACGTATTGCAGATGGACAATCCCGAGGTCCGACATCCCGCTGGACACGATTTCCTGAGACATGCCCAGCGCTTGCTCGAAGTCGTTTTTGGAGCCGGTACTGCGGCCGCCGTAGTAGATTTCCTCTGCTACTGCTCCGGCGAGGCTGACCATGATCTGTTTCTCCAAAGCGTCCCTTGTGTACAAATAGCGGTCTTCCATCGGATTTTGCCGAACGTAGCCGAGCGCTTTGCCGCGCGGGCTGAGCGTTACTTGCGAGACAGAACCCGGACGCACGACCTCACTGATGATCGCATGTCCCAATTCATGCAAGGCGACGCGCTTTTTCTCTTCCTCGGAAGCCTGGCGGTCGACTTTTTCTCCGAGCATGACCTTGTCTACGGCGTAAGCAAAATGCTTGGCCATGATCTTGTCGCTTTTGTCGCGCATGGCGTAAATCGCTGCCTCGTTCGCGACACTTTCCAACTGCGCTCCCGAGAAGCCGAACGTCTCCTGCGCCACCTTTTCCAACACCACATCCGCGCCCAGCGGCTTGTTTGCTGTATGGATGGTCAAAATCTGCTCGCGCGCAGGCTTGTCAGGCAAATCTACCGTAATGTGCCGGTCAAAACGTCCTGGTCGAAGCAACGCGGCATCCAGCATGTCTTTGCGGTTCGTTGCCGCCATGACCAAAATGCGCGGTTTCTCGCTCGTCGCTACGCCATCCATCTCGGTCAGCAGCTGGTTCAACGTTTGGTCGTACTCCCGTTGTTGCTGCCCGTCCCTTTTTCCGCCGACAACATCAATCTCATCGATAAAAATAATCGCGCTGTCCTGTCCGTTTTTCTCGGCCATCGTCTTCGCCTCTTTAAACAGCTCACGGACACGCTGCGCTCCGACACCTACATACATCTCCACGAATTGCGAGCCGGAAGCCGCGACAAAGGCAGAGTTGGTGTAGTTCGCTGCCGCTTTTGCCATCAACGTCTTCCCGGTACCAGGAGGCCCGGTCAGCAGCACGCCTTTGATCGGACGAATGCCGTATTGCTCAATCTTGTCTTTGTAGACGAGAAAATCAAGCGATTCTTTCAGCTCTTTTTTGGCGCGTTCCTGACCGCCGATATCGGCAAACTGCACGTCCGACTTGGGAATCTCGTGCTTGTTCTGCTTCCGTTTGCCGCCGAGCGCCACATTGCCGCCCTGACCGTTTTGCTGACGGATGACGAGGAAATAAATCGCCCCCAGCACGGCGGCGAACAAAATAAACGGTGTGATATTCACGCCCAGAAACACAAGAAAAACGAGTATCGCAGGAACGACGCCGATCAGTACCTCTTTACCCACGAGCCGTCACCTCTTTTGCCTCGGAACGGGGAACAATCGTATAAAAGTCCTCCGTTCCTTTTTTCAAATAAACGTAGATGTTTGCGTCATCCATAAAAGCATCTGCCGCATCGAGCTTGTTCGTCTGTTTCCACTCCGCAATCAAGGCAGGAATGCGGCTGTATTGATGCAAGTCCAGCGCTTCGGTGAAAATAAACTGGCCGCTTTTCCAAACCTCTGTCATAGCCTCTGACTGATTCGCTACCACGATAGCGACTTGCTTGTCGCCCGCAATCTTTTTCGTTCGCGCAACCAGATCGCGATACTCCGCTGGAAATGCTTGCGGATTCGTCACTTTTACATCTATTTGAATTTTATCTTTGCCTACATGGAAATTACTGAGTGTAGCTGATTGCATCTGGCTGACTTCTGTGCGGATCGGCTCTTCAATCTCCATCTTCTGATACAAGAACCATCCTCCAAACAGGAGAGCCAGTGTCGCCAGCAAGGACAACCCGATTGCACTTTTTTTCAACTGCACAGCTAGTCCCCCCATATCGCGTTCTCATTTTCTCTCTTGTCAACGAACCCAGTAT
The DNA here is from genome assembly GCF_003521185.1 of Brevibacillus sp. Classification (NCBI taxonomy): domain Bacteria; kingdom Bacillati; phylum Bacillota; class Bacilli; order Caryophanales; family Paenibacillaceae; genus Brevibacillus; species Brevibacillus sp. The sequence continues at coordinate 49,383 of NZ_DOTK01000094.1, read as the reverse complement.
ATCACATGAGTATATCAATTTTTTATACAGATGTTGGGTGGCATGCCAAACAGGCCTTTTCCAACAAGGAAAAGACCTGTCGCGAGCGTATATACCCTCTGGGTCAAAACAAGCAATCAGGTAGGCGACAATACATAAGAAGCGAGCAGGGCGCCACTGAACAAGTCATAGTGCAAGTAATGATAGCGACCGTTTGCATCCTTCACGGTCACTTCCCAAAACTTCTTGTCCTTTTCAAGTCCGGGCACGATATGGGTAATCTCGGACTTCGGAAAAGCCTTGTTTACCGCATCCTCCACATTTTTGCGCGGAACGGCAAGATCCATGCGATCAAACGATACTTTGTCTGCGGTCATCCAGGCTACTACAGGCGTACCGGCTTTGTTCTTCCCGATCACCACGGCATAGCTTTCCGTACCGCGATATTCGTCGATGGATTCGATTTCGGCAATCGTCGTCCTCGTCTGCACCCACTCACGTACGGTCGCATCGAATTGCGTGCGCTCTCCTGCTACGGAAGCAGTCAAATGATAGGCGAATCCCGCGATTGTCAACAACAGCGCGGCGATTACTCCCACGATAATTCTCACTAACACGTTTTTGGTAACTCCTTTATGCGGTTGACATTACAATCGGAAACGAAGCTGGTCCTGTTTGATCCCCGCCACGGTTCTGATTTGCATTTCCAGCTCCAGCTGGCGAAGCGCGCCTGTGTCAGGCTCATACCAGAGCTGATATTCGATGTTGATCCCTCTGGCAAGCTCAGGGGTAATATCAGCGATCGGAAAGGACGGCCCGAGCCACATCGCCAACAAGGATGTCACTTTTTCCGGCGGCACCGTGAGACGATAACCGCTCCAGTCGCTTCCCGAAGTATCGGCGATCGTCTGCGGCTCGACCGATGACAGCACGCTTTGCAACAGGACAGCGTGTTCATACGGCGTAAACAGGGCGTAAGGGAGTGCTGCATGATCCTGAACTTGTCCGTCTATTGTTACGGTAACCGGCTGCTCCTGGTTACGGCTGATGGCCAGCTTGTGCCCGCCGATTTCTCCGTCCAGGCTGAATGTCTCATGCCGATAGCGGCCATTCAGCGCTTGGTCCTGCATGTAAACGAGAAACGAGCGCTCCTCTGACCGAGTCAGCTGTTCCAAAAGTTGCGGCACGGCATACGCCTCTCGTTTGCCAATCAAGCCCTGTTCATTCCCGGCATCGGCAGCTGAACGGTTCCACAAACCAAAAGAGCCGAGCGCCATCCCGAGGCCAAACAGGCCGAGAAAGATCGGGATCAGCCACCATAGCTGTTTGGGCCGGACGTACATCTGGCGTTCCCCCTGTCCCATTTTTGTCATAGCCTATGCTATACGGGAAGGTTTTAGAACGGCACGGAAAACTTGCTAATCATAGCTCGGGGCCAAGCGGTCATACTACTTATACACCCGCAAGGAGGTGAGCGCGTGAAGTCGCCGCAACAAAACGCATCTCCTGACATACTTGGGTTTTTGCTACAAGAATACCGCGTCTCCTGGGCTGGACTGTCTTCTCCCTTGCGTCAACTGTCGCACACACCCACACTGCATTTTCGCCATCATCCCCTGACAGAGCTGTGGCGAAAATGAGCACGGCACGATGTAATACCCAAATTCCCCTACCTACACCTACACTCCCTTACTCCTGTCCCACACCAGACAGGAGCCTTTTACCGTTTCAGCGCAGCGAATACGCGATTGGCTTCGTAGATGGCACGCTCTTCGTCGATGGTGAGCAGCTTGTGGTTGCGCATCAGGAACTTGCCCGCAACGATTGTGTCTTTGACATCACGGCCGTTTGCCGCATACACGACATGGGAAATCGGCTCATGCGCAGGATGGAAATGCGCCTGGTGGCTGTCGAGAACGATCAGGTCAGCCTTTTTGCCTACTTCAATGCTGCCGAGCGTATCAGCCTGGAACACACCGTCTGCCCCGTAGCGAGTAGCCATGCGCAGCGCCTCTTCAGCCGGAACGGCTACCGGGTCGTTGTTCACGCCTTTGTGCAAAATCGCTGCGAGTTTCAGTTCTTCAAACAGGTTGAGGTTGTTGTTGCTCGCCGAGCTGTCTGTTCCGAGCGAAACGCTCACGCCTTTTGCCAGCATTTTCGGTACAGGTGCTACCCCGCTTGCCAGCTTCAGGTTGCTGACGACGTTATGGGAAACTTTCACTTGATATTTTGCCAAAATGTCAATCTCTTCATCCGTCAAATGCACGGCGTGGGCAACCAGTGTAGGGCGGTTGAACATGCCCAGCTTTTCCAGGTGAGCGACTGGACGCAAACCGTAATCTTTCTCGTTTTGCCCCACTTCCCATGCCGTTTCAGACATATGGATATGCAGCGGCAAAGACAGCTCGTCCGCTTTTTCAATAATTTGGCTGATAAACTCAGGCGAGCACGTATACGGTGCATGCGGTGCCATCATTACGGTGATACGGCCATCCGCCTGGTTGTGCCATTCTTTGGCAAAAGCGGTCGCATCGCGCAGCTTGGTCTGTCTTTCTTCCTCGGAGCACAGACCGATCATGCCGCGGCACAGGCGGGCACGCATGCCGGATGCATCGACTGCCTTGGCTACTTCGTCCATATGATCGTACATATCGACGAATGTCGTGGTTCCGGTACGGATCATTTCAATCAGGGACAGTTGGGTTCCCCATTTGACAGAATCAGCGGTAAATTGCGCTTCCAGCGGCCACATTTTCTCTTCCAGCCATTGTTGCAACGGCAAATCGTCCGCATAGCCACGCAAAAGCGACATGCCCGCGTGTCCGTGTGTATTGATCAAACCAGGCAGGATGAAGTCGCCTTTTTGGTCGATGACTTCATCGTAGCCTGCATCGGAAAGGTCTTCAGGGGTAGGGCCTACATATGTGATTTTGTCGCCTTCGAACGCGACAGCTCCATCGTGGATAACCTCGTTTTGTTCATTTACCGTAATCACTGTTGCGTGGATGAGGATGGTCTTTTTCATGACTACACTCCATTCTTACGTTAAGTAGTAGGCCAGGCTCTGCAAATTGGAAGTCACATCCGCATAGTGGATGCGCACATCCTTTTTCGCGCGAATTGTCGTAGGAGCAAAATTGAGGATTCCCTTGATACCCGCTTGAGTCAACTGATCACATACGGATTGCGCAGCCGGTGCGGGCACGGTGATAATCGCCAGCTTGATTTGTCTTTGCGCAATCGTGTCCGCCAGCTCATTCAATGGCTGAATCGGGATGCCCGCCACTTCTTTTCCCAGCTTGCCGGGATCATTGTCAAAAATGGCCGCAATCCGCATGTTATCTTTCAAATAAGCGTTGTAGTTGCTGATCGCATGGCCCAAATGGCCTGCTCCAACGAGCGCGACGCGTATCTCATCCGTCAGCTTCAAAATCTGGCGAATTTTTTCCACCAAGTAATTGACGTCATAGCCAATTCCTTTTTTCCCGAAATCGCCGAATGTTGCCAGGTCTTTTCGGATTTGGGCCGGATTCACATCCAAGTTTTTGCCCATTTGCTGGGAGGAAACAGTAGTTACCTCGTTTTGCTGCAAATAGCTGAGGTAACGCAGATAAATCGGCAGGCGGCGGACGACCGCTTCCGAAATCTTTTCGTGTTTAGCCACGCTCGGTCTTCCCCCCTATTTCTTTTGCTTGAATACCCTGTAATCTTTCCCGTTGGACAAGATCGTGATCGATCCGTCCCGGCCCGTCATATACGTCTCCGCCCACGACTCGCCCAACCGCTCCAGCACCTCGGTCTTGCCCTCTTTTTGCATGTCGCGCTCTGTATTGCTCTGGATGATGGCGACCTGCGGATCGACCCGGGAGAGAAAAGGCTGCGAAGTTCCTTGATTGCTGCCCTGGTCTCCCACTTTCAGCACAGCCGACTTCAACTGCTCGGGATGGCGGGCGAGCAAGCGCTCCTCGGCCTGTTCGTTGATGCCGCTCACAAACAAAAAGCGCAACTGATCATGCGTCAGCGCAAAAACGAGCGAATTGTTTTGCGGCGATAAAAACAGCGGCTCGCTGGGCAGCAATACATCCATCGTGATGTCGGTATCGAGAATCAGCTCCTGGTTCTCCTCGAGTTCTCTTTGCTTCGCGATCTTGTCGTACGGAACGAACTGGCGGATCGAAGGCGCAATCAGCTTGGGCACAATGACGGAATCAATGATGATTTGCTGGTGTAAAAAAGGGAATCCTCCTGCATGTTCAGGCTGATCGTTCGTCAAGACCAGATAGTCCAGGCGCGTCAACTTCGCAGCGGAAAGATGCGCGGCCAAAGCTGGCCAATCCTCCGCGCTGCCCGTATCAATCAGCATGGTTTTCCCGCTCGGCATCCGCACCAAGGTGCTTTCTCCATGAGGAAGCGCCCAGTAAGTGATGACAAGACCCGTAAACTCCGCTTCGTTCTCGGTTGCAAACGGGTCGTCCACCTTAACGGCTTCCTGCAAATGGGTATCGATGGAGCATGAACATAGCAATGCCACACATGCGACGAGAAGCAGCCAGGCCCACTTTTTTTTCCATAACATTTATTTTATCACCTAAATCCCTGCTAGACTATTGCTTCATTTTATGAATCTGGCAGGGATTGCATACGTAAGAACGGTTCAATTCGCTCGCGCAGCGTCGGCCAGGAGCCTGTCTCCACCTGAAACGGCGGGAGAGATTGCAAAAAGGAACGGCCGTAGCGGGATTCGACCACACGCGTATCGAACACGACCACAACGCCCCGGTCCAAATGGTGACGAATCAACCGTCCGACTCCTTGCTTGAACAAAATGACGGCTTGCGGCAGCGCCAGCGACATGAACGCGTTTTTTCCGTCTGCTTTCAACGCTTCCGCACGTCCCTGGTAAACCGGGTGGTTGGGCGGCGTGAACGGCAGCTTGATGATAACCAGACTGCTCAGCCACTCTCCTTGGATGTCCACGCCCTCCCAGAAGCTGCTCGTGCCAAGCAAAACGCTTCGTTCCATCGAACGAAACAGACTGACCAGCTTGCTGCGGTTGTTGCTGTCAATGCCGTGTCCAAACAGCGTGTACGGCTCCGGTTCCCCGGCCAGACGCTCTTTCATGGCTTGATACACCAGCCGCAACATCGAATGCGAGGTAAACAAAATCAGCGTCCTGCCTTTTGACGCCACAACCACGTCTACACAGCCTTGGATGATCGCTTCGAGATACGTCTGGTCGTTTTCTTTTCCCGGCGCCGGAAAATCGGAAGGAATCAATAGCAGCCCCTGCTCTTCGTAATGGAACGGCGATGGCAGCGACAGCGTGCGTACCCGCTCGGCAGGCAGCTTGTCGAGGCCAAAGCGGCTCATGACGTAAGAAAAGCTGTTTTTGACCGTCAGCGTAGCGGAAGTCATGATCAGGCTGCGCTTCTGGGAAAAAAGCGGCTCGGCAAGCGAATCCGCGACATCGAGCAACGCCGCAGACAAGTGCACCTGCTTGCGGGCCGTGCGCGACTCGACCTCCATCCAGTAGACGTAGTTCGGATCTTGCTCTTGCAAAAAGAAATGCAACAGCTCCATCACATTTTGCCATTCCTTCACCAGCCCGAACAAATCCGTCTGCAAGCTGCGGATGAGGAAGGGCGGCTTCTCCTCTTGGGGAACGGGAACCAGCTTCAGCATCTGTTCCAGTCTGGAGGCGAAGTCTGTCATGGCGTCGATCAGCTTTTTCGTCACCTTGCGAATTTTTTCTTGTTTTCCCGTGAAAGAAGCTACCCGATACCGCACCGTCTCCCTGCCTGCGTCTGTCGTCTCCTCGGCGCGCTCGGAAGCCCATGCGTACAGAAACTGCGTCCATTGCTGAGCCTTGTCGCGCAAAGACGCAGACAGCTTCTTGCACTCCAGAAGAACCGTGTTCAGCTCTTCCTGGACAGACGGCTGCCAGCTTTGCATTTCCTCGGCAAAGCGTGCAATCGCTCCCCCCTCCTCGACAGAAGCGCGATCCAGCAAAAACATCACCTGTGTCGTTGTCAGCTGCTTGCCCAAGTGCTGTGTCGCGGCATCTTCCAGATGGTGTGCCTCGTCGAGAATCGCGACCTCGTACGGCGGGAGAATCCGGTTCTCTGCCTGCAAGTCGCTGATGAAGAGAGCGTGGTTGACGATGAGCACATCTGCTTCTTTTGCCCGGTCTTTCGCCTGAAAATAATAGCAGCGGCTAAACCACGGACAGGCCCGGTTCAAGCAAGAGCTTGTATCGCTTTTCACCTGCTGCCAGAAAAGCTGGCCGCTCGGAGGCAGGCTCAGCTCCTCCACATCACCCGTTTCGGTCTGCGTTAGCCACGTGAGAAGCTGGCCTTTTGCCAGCCGCATCTCCTGGTTGCTGCCCTCTACCGGCTCCTCCAATGCCATCTCGAATTTGCGCAGGCACAAATAGTTGCCCCGGCCTTTCAACGTCGACGCGGTAAAAGCAAAAGGAAGTGTCTGCTGCAACGTGGCGATCTCTTTATGGAACAGCTGCTCTTGCAGTTGAATCGTGTTCGTGCTCACTACAAGCTGCTGTTGATTTTGATACGCCCAAATGATCCCGGGCAGCAAGTACGCCAGAGACTTCCCTGTGCCTGTCCCTGCCTCCACCAAAAGGTGCGTGCCCTCCTGCATGGCGTCGAAGACAGCGTGCATCATCGCTTCCTGTGCTTCCCGGCGCTGGTAGCCGCTCATGCTGGCATGCATCTGGCCTTTTTCGTTCAGCATTTCTTCCAGTTGCTCGCTGAACGCTTTTCCGTAGCTCCGTTCTGTCTGCGGGCGCTGGAAACTCGCCTTCAGCTTTTCCTCGCGCTTTTTCAAAGCCAGTTGGCGGTATATATCCCACAGCGGTGAAGCTTGCCGTGCTGGCTCGTCGCCCAGCTGTGGCAGCTCCGCCAGCTTTTCCATTTCCATTTGCCGCAAAAGTGTCGCGATGTCCGAACGAAACGACGATACGAGCATTTGCAGTCGTTGAATCGTCACGAGCGGCAACTGCTGCAAAATATCGAGCAAGTGCAAGAAGAGCTGGGCGGTTGCCAGCGCGTCACTGTCGGCCTGGTGAGGATTGTCATGCTCGATCGCAAGCTCCGACGCCAGTTCCCCAAGCCTGTAGCTGTTTTGCATCGGCAAAAGCAAGCGGGACAACTCGACTGTGTCGAGCACATATCCGTCAAACGCATAATAGCCCTGGCTCAGCAGGGCTTCTTGTAAAAATTGGAGATCAAAGCTTGCATTATGGGCAACAAAAGCTCGTCCATCCAATAAGCGCAAAAATGTCGGGAACACCTCTTCCAAAGTAGGCGCGTCAGCCACCATTTCGTTGGTGATCCCTGTCAGTTGCGTAATAAAAGGGGGGATGTCCTGTCCGGGATGAATCAGGGTCGAGAAGCATTCTGTGATCTGCCCGTCGTCGATCGCCACAGCGCCGATCTGAATAATGCTGTCTCCCTGCCGCGGATGGCTCCCCGTCGTTTCAAAGTCTACTACCAGTAATCGATTCAAGCGTTGTCACCTCGTAACCTGGGCGGAACCTGTCATCCGCACTCATTCACATTCGGCAACAGTGGGAAATATTCCTGCTTCCGACTGCAATTACGGCTGCACAAGCTCGTTTTGCACAGCTTCTGCGCCGAGCTTGCTCGCGCACAGCTGCAAGTAAAGCGGGATTTCCCGAAACTGGTCTGCGTGAGGCAACGTTCGCTGGAAATACTGCTCAGCCAGCCGCCAGTTTTCCTCCACCATCGCCAGTCTCCCCAAGTGGAAGTACCCAAGAGAACGGATATACGGGTCCGCATCATCCAGAAACAGCTTGGCCAACCGCTTCGCTTCCAGCGTTTCTCCAATTTTTTCAAAAGCGGAGATCATTCCGGACTGCCCCAGGCGGTTTTCGCTGTTTTTTGCCAAAATGCCGCGAAACGCTGCAATGGCCCCCGGGATATTGCCATCAAACAGCTGCATCCAGCCGTAGCTGAACACAAAATCATCCTGCTCTGGCGCCAGACTGATCGCTTTTTTCACAAGTGTCAGCGCTCGTTTGCTCCCGGCGATCAGCCAGGTGTTCCATGCCAGCCCGTGCCACGTCCAGCCTTCCTTGGGCAACCGTTCCGTCAAAAAATGATAGCACACTTGTGCCCGGTGGTAATTGCCCACAGCTTCGTACAAATGAGCCATTTCCTGCAACGTCTCGTTATCGAGATCGCGGTTGGGCAAAGTCAGGCTCGATGGGGCAACAAGCTCTGCCGTCTCGTCCATCTGCATCAGCAATTTGGCGGCGCGAAGCCATAACAGCTGCGCCTCCCAATCTTGCTCGTGCTTTTGCAAATAACATTCGATCTCATCGAGCGCTTCCTGGGCATCGCCGTCCATCAAGTAGCAGAGAGCGAGGTTGTACTTGGCTTCCTCCTGCTCAGGCTTTACTTCCAGCGAGGTTTTAAAAGCTTGCACGGCCTCCAGCCACTGCTTCTCCTCCGCTAATATGCAGCCGATGGCATTGCTGCTGATCGCCACGATCGCAGGCGAGCTTGCCGATTTTCCCAACAGCCGAAACTCGCGAAAAGCCATTTCCTTGTCGTCGCAAAACAACAGGCTGTAAGCGTAATACAGCCGACCGCTTTCCCAGTCCGGCGCTTCTTTCACCAGCTCGGCAAAACACTTTTTCGCGTCCTGAAACATGCGCAGATGGTAAAATCCTTCTCCGCGGCGAAATACAGGCTCGTAAGCGTGCATCGCTTGTGGCAGTTTGTCGGCTTTGGCTTCGAATTTCGGCTCGGATTTTGACTCGCTTTTAGTCTCGTTCTTGGCCTCGCTTGCCGTCCCTTTTTGGCCATCCTGTTTATGGTCCGCCGCTAACGGTTCTTTTTTTAAGGAAACGGGCTTGGCCTTTTCCTCTTGCGTCTCTGTCGGCAGCTGCCCTTCCATTTGCTTGATGTGCCGGATCGCGTTGGACAGCTTCTCTTCAAATTGCAGCCACAAATCGACGACCGTATCGCTGACCTGCCGCAAGTAAAACAGTTGATCCGCTAATTGAAGCCTTTCCTGCTCCGATGCTTCCTGCCACCGTTCCTCTATCGTCTGTGCTTTTGTGCGCAACGTCTGAAACCAGTCTTCGATCTTCACGAAAAAGCCACCCCCCTGTGAGGCATGAGTAGTTTCATTGTCTCACAAGGCAGGTGGCTCTATGCGCAAAGCCAAAGGCAAATGCTTTGTCTACAGGATCGTCGCGTGTACTTCCTCGCCAAGCATTTCCTTGATCCGGTTCTTCTCGTCCATGATCGCCACTTTTGGCTTGTACGTACGAGCTTGCTCATCGGTCATCATGGCGTAGGCGATAATGATCACGATATCGCCTTCCTGAACGAGACGGGCTGCTGCGCCATTCAGGCAAATTACGCCACTTCCTGGCGCTCCTTCAATCACATACGTTTCCAGACGCGCCCCGTTGTTGTTGTTCACGATTTGCACTTTTTCATTGGGCAAAATATCGAGCGCATCCAAAATATTTTTGTCGATCGTGATGCTCCCCACGTAGTTGAGGTTCGCTTCTGTCACTGTTGCGCGATGGATTTTCGCTTTCATCATAGTGCGAAACACAGGCATTACCTCCCTTGTCATCCTTATGGAACTTTTTCGCTTACCACGTATGATTAACGGACAGACGCGATCAGGTTGTCAATCAAACGTGTCTTGCCAAAACGGACAGCAAGCGCCACGATAATGTCTTGTCCGGATGTCTCTTTTTCGATTGGCTCCAAATCAGGATAACCCAAAATTTGGATATAGTCGATATCTGCCAGCGGTTTTGCTGCAATCATTTGCTCGATACGCTCTTTGATCTCGGCAAGCGGCTTGCCCTCTGCGAGCCACTCTGCTGCCTGCTGCAAGCTTTGCGACAGGATGAGTCCCTGTGAGCGTTCTTCTGCGGACAAATACACATTGCGCGAGCTCATCGCCAGTCCATCGGCTTCCCGAACGATCGGGCATGGCACTACCTCTACCGGAACGGACAAGTCTTTGACCATTTGCGTGACCACGGCTACTTGCTGCGCATCTTTTTGACCGAAAAACGCATAGTCAGGCTGGACGATGGAGAACAGCTTCAAGACCACCGTCGACACTCCGTCAAAATGCCCCGGCCGGGAAGCGCCGCACAAAGGTGTCGTGACGTTCGCTACCGATACCGTCGTCAAGATCGGCTTGGGATACATTTCTTCGACAGTTGGTGTGAACAGCAGATCGACTCCCGCTTCAGACGCCATCCGGCTGTCACGCTCGATATCGCGCGGATACCGTTCAAAATCTTCATTCGGGCCAAATTGCAGCGGATTGACAAAAATGCTCATGACGACGAGGTCACACTTTTCTCTCGCTGCCTTGACCAGACTGAGGTGTCCTTCATGCAAAAAGCCCATCGTGGGCACAAAGCCGATTGTCTTGCCTTGCCGCCGTGCTGCTTGTATTTGAACGCGCACATCCTCGATTGTGGATAGCTGCTGCATCGTTTGAATCATGATTGGGTCACTCCTTCTCCGTACAGCTCCTTGATCGTCTCTTCCGATGCACGAAACACGTGATCAGGCCCCGGAAAGTGACGAAGCTCGACTTCTTTGACGTAAGTGGCGACTGCCTCGCGAATGGATGTGCCGATGTCAGCGTAGCGCTTGACGAATTTCGGCGTCAATTGGGAAGCGTAACCAACCAGGTCGTGGAACACGAGCACTTGTCCATCACAGTCTGCCCCAGCGCCGATGCCGATTACGGCAATCTCCAGCTTTTGGGCAATCATTTTGGCTACCTCTTGCGGCACGCATTCCAGCACAATCGCAAAAGCGCCAGCCTGCTGCAAAGCCAATGCGTCATCCAGCAATTTTTTTGCCGCTTCCAGATCGCGTCCCTGCACTTTATAACCGCCAAGCTGATGAACCGACTGCGGAGTCAGGCCGATATGTCCCACTACCGGAATGCCTGCCTGAACCAATCGGGTGATCAGAGGCGCAAGCTCGCTTCCGCCCTCCAGCTTGACTGCTCTGGCGAGTCCCTCCTGCATTAGTCTTCCCGCATTTTTCACCGCTTCTTCGATCGTGCCGTGATAGCTGAGAAACGGCATGTCCGAAACGACAAAAGCGCGTTTGGCCGCTCTTGTCACCGCCTTCGTATGGTGGACCATATCGTCCATCGTCACAGGCAGCGTGGAGTCGTAGCCAAGCACGACCATGCCGAGCGAGTCGCCAACGAGAATCATGTCCGCGCCAGCGTCCTCTACCAGCTTTGCCGATGGAAAATCGTAAGCTGTCACCATCGTGATGGGAATGCCCGCTTCTTTCTTTTTGCGGATGTCCGAAGTCGTGACTTGTTTTGTCATTTGCGTCTTCTCCTCTTTCGCGCCAAGCTTCGTGGATAGAGAGGAATAAAAAAACCTTCTCGCTCATAAAAGGGAGAAGGTTGTCCATGCCAAAGAGACATACTTGTCTTGAACGGATTCCTTCTGTCTCGGTCCACAAAGGCTCTGAGCAGATTTTTGTCCTTGCGTATTTGCCTTATCTATACACCATTTGCTGCAAAAATACTCCGGGAGTACCGTTCTTGAAAAGATACAGCCTCCCTTTTGGAGTATAGCAAATCATCTACACATTTGCACGATAATTGACGTCCGCCGAATACACTTTATGGATCTGGCCTGCCCGATCTTCCACCATGAGCACGCCTTCCTCATCAAGCCCTATCGCTTGACCTTCCAGCTTTTGCGAGATCGTCTGGACGGTTACCCAGCGGCCAATCGAATAGGAGTTGGCTTCCCACTCTTGCTTCACACGCGCGAAGCCTGCGCGCAAGTAATGGTCGTACTCCTCCTCGAAGTTTTGGCAAAAGCGCTGGATGAACGAAACGCGCTTGATCGGAGTGCCTGACTCGATTCGCAAAGAAGTCGCGATAGACAACAACTCTTCGGGAAAGTCAGCCTGTACACTGTTGGCGTTCAGCCCGATGCCGATCACCAAGTAATTGACGCGATCCGATTCCGCGTTCAGCTCGGTCAATACCCCACACACTTTTTTGTCCCCGATAAAAATATCGTTCGGCCACTTGATTTTGACAGGAAGCCCTGTTTCCTCGCGAATCGTTCTCGCGACAGTCACCGCTGTCAGCAAGGTCATCTGCGGCGTTTTCGGCAGCGGGATCGCAGGGCGGACGATCAGGCTCATCCAGATGCCTGTCCCTTTCGGAGAGTGCCAGGGACGTCCCAGCCGCCCTTTTCCTCCCGTCTGTTGCTCCGCCAAAACGAGCGTGCCTTCCTGTGCGCCTTTTGCCGCAGCCTCGTGCGCGAGCGGCTGCGTGGAGACGACCTCGTCATGGGCGATGACATGCTGTCCGATCCGCGCGGTAGACAGCCCCGCCATGATTTCTGCCGCAGACAGCCGATCAGGCGCTGCAAGCAAGCGATAGCCCGACTTGCGGACAGCTTCTACCTCGTACCCATCCCGCCGCAACTCCTCGATGTGCTTCCAGACCGCTGTTCGCGAACAGCCGCACGTCTGGCTCAGCTCTTCGCCGGAAATAAAGCGTCCCGGCTGATCGCGAAAGGCTTGAAGAATGACTTGTTTAATGTTCATCTTGCGCAACCTCTTTCTTTGCAGCTTCAATCAAATCATGGGGGGTGTTCGGCAATCCGTGCAGGGCCGCTTGCCGCAGCAGCGTCCGCAACACGTGGACAATCCATTCCCCCGGTTTCTTTTGCAGGGCGAGTTGCAGATCAAGCCCGGTTATCGCAAGTTCCTTCATGGTTTTGACCGGCATCGCGTGATATTGTTCGGACAGGCTCGCCAGCATGGCTTGCGGCTGCTGATTCCACCAGCATGCCAGCAAAAGCTGGGCGAGCTGCTCGCATTTTTCCCAGCCTGCTTCGAGCAACAACTGCCCCCACTCAAGCGGTTTTGGCTGATCCCACTCCGGTTGCAAATGCCGCAATTGCTCCACAAAAAAACCGATTGCTTCCGTCTCCCGCTTGGACATTCGCAAAAGCTGGCAGGCAGCGATCGCTTCCTCGGAGGTAAACTGCGCTGCGTAGAACAGAAGCGCCCATTTTTGCGGCAGACTGTTTACATGCGCACTCCGCCAAAATTGGGAAGCCGAATCGCGAAACAACCGCTGCAAGACAGGCGAATAGCCAAACAGTTCCGTTTCGTTGATCAGATCGCAACCGATTTGCGGGGCTTGGCTGCCGAGCATTTTATTCAGCTCTTCCCGGACACGCTCCACAGCGATATGCGCCAAAAGCGAAGCCGTCTCGCTCATGGCAGCAAGCGTCCTGGCCTCAATCGCAAAACCGAGCTGCGCCGCAAAGCGAACGGCTCGGAGCAATCGCAGCGCATCTTCCCGAAAGCGCTCCAGCGGTTGTCCCACGGCCCTGACCAGTCGCGCTGCCATATCTGCCTGACCGCCAAACGGGTCCTGAAGCTCTTTCATCCGATTCATCGCCATGGCATTCATCGTAAAATCCCTGCGCTCCAAATCCAGTCTGAGATCGGACACGAACTGGACGTCTGCCGGACGGCGATAGTCTTCATACTTGCCTTCCGTCCGATAAGTCGTCACTTCAAAAAACTGCCCCTCGATCCTGACAGACACTGTCCCATGCTTGAGTCCGGTCGGAACGTGATCGGGAAACAAGCGGATGACGTCGCCAGGATGGGCATTCGTACATATATCTATATCGTGCACGGGCCGAGACAGCAGCCAATCGCGGACGCATCCGCCGACATAGTAAGCTTCAAATCCGTGATTCTCCAACGTCTCAAGAACCCGGTTTGCCAGATGGAGCGTCATACCGCTCCCCCCTTTCTCGCATGGTTCACCCGATGTTATGAGGAGGCGACACTCATGAGATTTTTGTATGGGCTGTTCATTTTTGTATCCAAGTTGCATCAATTGGTGAAAAGCCGATTGTCCCGCCAATAGCTGTTGTTGCCCGTATCGAGTGCTTATCCGAGCAGCTTGGCGTAGAGCGCCTCGTACTCGGAGGCAATCGTTTCGTGACAAAACGTTTTGCAGGAGCGTTCGATGCTGTTCGCGGAAAACTGGCGATACATTTCTTCATTTTGCAACAGACGAATCGCCGCTTGCGCCATGCCTTCGACGTCTCCGATCGGACGCAAAAAGCCGTTGACGCCATCGACAACCACTTCGGGAATCCCGCCAGCCACGGAAGCCACGACAGGAACGCCACACGCCATTGCCTCCAGCGCAACCAAGCCGAAGCTTTCCTTTTCCGACGGCAAGAGCATCAAGTCTGCCATGGACAACACTTCCGCTACGTCCTCCTGTTTGCCCAAAAAGCATACGTCCTCTGTCAAATCTTGCTCGGCGATTTGCTTGCGGACGGCCCCCATCTCCGGTCCTTCCCCAATCAGGATCAGACGCGCAGGCATCTCTTGCCTGACTCGCGCAAAGATGTCAATGACATCCGGAACGCGCTTGACCGGACGGAAGTTGGATATGTGCATGAGGATTTTCTCCCCGTTTGGAGCGAACACTTTTTTCAGGTGCTCTACCTCTTTCGGGTAGTAGCGCCGCTTGTCGACGAAGTTGTACACCGGAACGATTTCTTTTTCGACGTGCAAAAGCTCTTTTGTCTGCTTGATCAAATCTTTGGATACAGCCGTCACGAGATCGCTGCGCTCAATGCCGAAGCGAATCATGTCGCTCAAGTTCGAGTCATACCCCAACACGGTAATATCGGTCCCGTGCAGAGTCGTGACGATTTTCAGATGATCCCCGACCATTTGTTTCGCTAAAAACGCACACAGCGCATGTGGCACGGCATAATGTACGTGCAATAAGTCCAGCTTTTCATTTTTGGCCACCTGCGCCATCCGGTTTGCCAGCGTCAAATCGTACGGCGGATATTTGAACACGTCATAATGGTTCACTTCTACTTCGTGGTAAAAAATATTCGGATGGAAGGCTCCCAGGCGAAAAGGCATCCCGCCGGTAATAAAATGCACCTGATGCCCGCGCTCCGCCAACAGCTTGCCAAGCTCTGTCGCGACAACCCCTGAGCCTCCCAAAGATGGGTAACAAGTAATCCCAATGTTCATTTCTTAGGTGTCACCCCTTTTTACAAGCTGTTCAATACATAAGGCGCAGCACTGACAAATCCTTCTGCATACATCACGCCTGCTTGTTGCCCAAACAAGCGCTCGCGATACTCGACCGATTCCAGATACCCGTTGGTCAACGGAGTCTGCACACTGCCTTCTTCCAGCTCGAATTGACTGCGGTAGCAGCGGAGCACTTCCATTTTTTGCGGGTAGATCGCGGTAATGTCGACCACAAACTGGGGTGTGACCGTCGAATTAATAAAATAGTACAGAAATTGAGCAGGGCGATACGCTGGCAGCTCCGAATCAGGCAAATACTTGCGGATACCCGCATTGAAGATAGCTTCCCGCACGATGCGGCTTACGCTCTCATGGTCGGGATGCCGATCGGAAAAATACGGAGCGAGCACTGTACGCGGACGCGTTTCGCGGATCAGCTTCACGACCCGCTCGATCGCTTGCTCCCTGACGCTCTCCAGCCCGCGGTCAGGCAAGCCAAAATTGTAGCGCGCCGCAACCCCTAGCAGCTTGTCAGCCGCAGCCGCTTCCTGTTGTCTGCGCTCCACCGTGCCATTCGACGACAGCTCGGCGTACGTCAGATCGAGAATCGCTGTACGCTTCCCGGATTGCGCCGCCAAAAGCAGGCTCCCCGCCGCGCCGATCTCCACGTCATCAGGATGCGCACCAATCGCCAAAATGTCGAGTGAACTCATGCCTCATTCTCCTCGTGCAGCACCTCGCGCCAGGACAACTCCCCGCGCTCCAGCGCCTTGAGCATGATTTCCGCAGACCCAAGGTTGGTGGCAAACGGAATTTTATGCACATCACACAGCCTGAGCAGCGCAATAATGTCCGGCTCATGCGGCTGCGAAGTAAGCGGATCACGCAAGAAAATAATCAGATCCATCTCGTTTCGGGCAATTTTCGCCCCGATTTGCTGGTCGCCCCCCAGAGGTCCTGACAAAAATCTGGTGAGTTTCAGCGAAGTGGCATCCATGATTCTTGCGCCTGTCGTACCCGTGGCATACAGCTCATGCTCGGCCAGGATCGACTCGTAGGCCGTTGCCAATTGGACAATCTCTTCTTTCATTCGATCATGCGCTATCAATGCAATTTTCACGAGAAACTCTCCCTTATGTCTCGATAGAGATCGCTTTTTTAATCAAACGTTTAATCAATCAAATGTTCCAGCCCGTAAATCAAACCGTACATGCTCATCACAGCTTTGATCGCCAAGTTGACGCCTGGCATAAACGACTCGCGATTGATGGAATCGTGGCGAATCGACAACGTTTGCCCGGTCGCACCGAACAGCACTTCCTGGTGAGCAACCATTCCCGGCAAGCGGACGCTGTGAATGCGGAAACCTTCGTACTCGGCTCCCCGCGCACCCGGAATCGTCTCCACTTCTTCCGGGTGTCCCTGCTTCAGCTCCTGGCGCACAGCAGCGATCATTTCCGCCGTCTTTAGTGCTGTGCCGCTTGGCGCATCCAGCTTGCGGTCGTGGTGCAGTTCGATGATCTCCACATGCGGCATGTACTTCGCTGCCATCGCGGAAAATTTCATGCAAAGAATGGCCCCAATCGCAAAATTCGGAGCAATGATCGCCCCCAGACCCGCTTCTTTGTAACGATCGGTCATTTCCTGCAACTGCTCGGGAGTCAACCCGGTCGTCCCGATCACAGGTCGAACGCCGTGTGCCAAACACAGCTCCATGTTTTTGTACACGCTATGCGGTGTCGTAAAATCGACAAGCACGTCAGGCTGCATTTCTTCCATTTGTTTGGCAATTTGTTCCGCGTCAAGGCGCGTATCCAGATTGCCGGTATAGATCATCTGGTCGTCCTGCGCCAGCATTTTGACAACTTCCTGTCCCATGCGTCCGTTGGCGCCCGCCACCGCTACCCGTATTTGTTTATTCATGCGGATCGTTCTCCTCAATTCTTGTCCAGCGATCTTTATCGCGTGTGTTGAATTTGTGCATAATACGATCAAACGCTTCCTGCAAATCAATGCCAAGCGAGTTGGCGAAGCAGATCACAATAAACAGGACGTCGCCCAGTTCTTCTTCGACCGTTTTCTCGCCTTCGTCTTTCTTTTTGGGCTTTTCGCCGTAAAAATGATTGATCTCCCGTGCCAGTTCCCCGACTTCTTCCGTCATGCGAGCCAGCATGGACAGCGGTGAAAAATACCCTTCCTTGAATTGCGATATGTATTGGTCCACTTCCTGCTGGATTTCTTGCATCGTTTTTTGCCGTTCCATTCGCCCACTCCTTTGTTGTTTTCATCCTTCTCTCTTTCACCTATCGTACACAAAAAGGCTGCGTTTGCCAAATCTCAATACTTCCTCTTCCAACATATGGACAATCAAATAATCGGTCATTTATAATGGCTTTCGTATGACCCTCAGGCATCAAGGTTTTCGCTCGCACAACTGCACAACATGTCGGACAAAAAAGCATCCATTTCGGCTCCGGCAAAACAGGAGGACACTATGAACATCCGTTTAAAGAGCATCATCGCCATCATTATCGGTTCTGCCATCATGGGATTCGGCATTAACGCCTTTAACATCCCCAACCATCTTGCCGAGGGCGGTATCACGGGGATTAGCATTTTGATCAAGCTATTGTTCCCGGTCGTGGATCAAGGGATTGTCTTCTTCGTCTTGAACGTACCGCTGTTCTTGTTAGGTTGGAAAATTCTCGGCCGCACGTCTTTTTTCTACACGATTTTAGGAACGGTCGCCCTTTCCGTCTTTCTCTCCGTCTTTGACGGCGTCATGCCACTCGTGATGAAAGACCGACTGCTCGCTTCCCTGTACGCTGGTGTAGCTGTCGGCGTCGGTTTGGGCATTATTTTCCGCTATGGCGGAACGACTGGCGGAGTAGACATCATCGCCCGCTTGCTGCAAAAATACATGGGTGTCAGCATGGGTAGAACGCTGTTTTTCGGCGACATCCTCGTCATCGGCGCATCGCTCATCTACTTGAACCTGGAGAGCGCGATGTATACGCTCGTCGTCGTGTTTATCGCAGCGCGCGTGATCGACTTTTTCCAGGATGGGGCTTACGCCGGAAAAGCGCTGATCATCATTTCCAATCACGCCGAGCAAATCTCGAAGCAAATTCTCGATCTCGGCCGTGGCGTAACGCTTCTGGCGGGTAAAGGAGCTTACTCTGGGGAAGAAAAGAAAGTCATTTACGTCGTCGTCAGCCGCAACGAAGTCATGCGCTTTAAAAACATCGTGCAAGAGATCGATCCGCACGCTTTCGTGATCGTCAATGACGTGCACGAGGTGCTGGGCGAAGGCTTTACGCTTGATGAGAATAAAAAGCCGCTGCATGATTAAAGCTTCAAACGCAACAAAACCTTGCCTGAGCATAAGGGCAAGGTTTTTTGTGTACGCTTCCTTCCGTTTTCAGGTGGAGCGAATTTCGCCATCGTACTTTTTCCACGCCACATAAGCCAAAGCGGCAACGAGCGCAATCGCTATCGAGAGCAGCATCGTCATGGGCGAATCAGGCCGCATCATCAGGCGGGCAAAGGTGCTTTTCTCCTCGCCGACAAATGCCGTCTGAATGGAACCGTTCAAATCGCGCAAAGCTTCCCTGATGAGCTGCCAGTCCATTTGCGCGTTTCTCATCTCTTTGGAAATGACATCGTAAGCCGAGGAAATCGAAGCCAATTGCTCCTCCGGCAGCTGGATGCTCATGCCCGGTTTGATCGCCAAAAACAGCCGATAATTCTCGTCGAACTGCTCGCGAAATTGGGTGAAATTACGCTCTACCGCAGATTGCTGCAAGTTTTGCACTTGGGTGACAAGAGAGGGATAATAGCTGCGCCACATCGGCTGATGTTCATGCGTCAAAGCATCAATCGCTACCCGAACTTGCGTGGCGTGCCACAACAGCTGCTGCTCGCTCACGTTGGCCGAAGAAAAGCTTTTTTTCGCCGCCAAAATCGACTGCGTTACCGCGTTCAGGCTCTCGATTTTGAGCGGAGACGTCAAATGCTGGTTCGGGAACTTCTCCGCCAGTTGCACAATCCGCTCTTGTGCGCCTTCAATATCCCCTTTTTTTGCGTAATTCAAAAAATCATTGGCAATCTGATCCAGAGCCACTAATTGCTGTGCTTCGATCGGTTGATTCAGCTTGGAGTACAAACTGTGTATCGGCCAGGACAAAAACAATCCGATCGCCAAAAAGAACAGTAAAAACCGGATGTTTTTCTTCAACGCAAAAAACCTCCTTCCCCTAGTACAGCCTATGGAAAGGAGGACAAGATTAGACCTTGTTTATCGTGTGCTTGCTGTTTGCAATCCAAATAACCGATATGGATATCAGGCTGAGAAGCACAGTAAACAGCCCGACGAAACCATCGTACGGGTCAAGCACACTTGGCAGCCATGGGTGGATATCCATCACGTAATCCAAAAAGTCGTTGTTTAAAGTCCACAGCGCAGCGATCCCCACTGGCAGGATGCTCAATTTGTAAAAGCGTGCATACAGCACCGATTCAGCCGCCATTCCAGCATGTGAAATAATTAACATCACATCTGTCCAGCGTACTTCATTCCCCATCATCCAACCCGCCAAGATAATGCAAACGGCCCATACACCATACTTGAAATTCGTGATGCCTGCCAGTGCTTCCAGTACCGGGATGTGGCGACCCAACAAATAGGTAAGGATGACCAAAGTAAAAAGGCCACTACCTGTTGGGCTGTCTGGGACAAAAGGAGTCAAGTACGCTGGCGTTTCTGCCAGCTGGTTTTTATACCAGATGAATCCGTATATAGTTCCCAGCAGGTTTACGATAAACAGCGTCCATAGAAACCATCTTTTCCCCAAAGAATGCTTGAACCACTCCCATATCCAGATCATGTTTATCGTCTCCCGCTGTGTACGCCGCTAAAGAAAAAGCTGACCGCATCGTCAGCCAGCTTTTTCTCTATTAGCTTATTTCAAGGTTGCCATGTACTCGGCCAACTTCGTGATTTCCGCATCATCCTTGATCATGCCGCCTGGCATTGCAGGTGGCTTACCATTTTTGATGATATCGGCAATCTGCGTTGCATCGTATTTTTCACCGATCTTCTGGAGGTTTGGACCCATGCCGCCCTCCATGTTTTTGCCGTGGCAACCCATGCAGCTTGTTTGAGCTTTCCATACCGCATCTGCTGTAAAGCTGGTGTCAGCAGGTGCCGGAGCCGTTGCGTTGGAGCCATGACCAGCGCCACCAGAATCCTTGCTGGATGGATGGCTCAGGGAGTGCTCGTGATCCGCAGCCCACGTAAGGTAGAAAACGCCTACCAGAGCTGTCAGCATCAAACCAGTTGCTACCGGACGCTTGGAAGGACGGCGCTCTTTGCTGGTATCCAGCCAAGGAGCAAGCATCAGTCCGCCAAAGGCGATACCCGGAATAATGATCGTACCGAGGACTACCCAATCTCCCGCAGCCCAAGGGTATTTCAGCATTTGGTACAGGAACAGGAAGTACCAGTCTGGCAACGGAACGAATGACGTATCATTCGGGTTTGCCTTGTCAGTCAGCGGCGATGGATGAGAAACCGTCAGCACGAGGAAGCCGACCAAGCAAACAGCTGCCACCATCCACTCTTTCAGCAGGAAGTTCGGCCAGAACGGCTCATTTTTTCCCGGAAAGTCGGAGTAAGATGGAGAAATATTAGGGATACGCTTCGCCGATACTCGGGAATCTCCGACGAAGGTAGCATCTTTATCTTGTTTTGCCATGCTATTTCCTCCTTTTTATCGAAGACCCATTATAGTGGACCCGAGATACCTTGCGAACGGATCATAACAAAGTGAGCGCCCAACAGGCCGAGCAATGCGCCTGGCAGGAAGAATACGTGAATCGCGAAGAAGCGAGAAAGCGTTTGCGCACCTACGATGTCTCCACCTGTGAGCAACATTTTTACATACGGACCAATGAGCGGAACGGAGTTTGCAATCTCCAAACCTACTTTTGTCGCAAAGTATGCGGTGTTGTCCCATGGCAAGAGGTAGCCTGTGAAACCGAGGCCCAGCATGACGAAGAAGATCAGCATGCCCACAACCCAGTTCAGCTCGCGAGGCTTTTTGTATGCACCTGTAAAGAAAACACGCAAAGTATGTAGGAACATCATCACGATGACCAAGCTCGCGCCCCAGTGATGCATACCGCGTACGATTACCCCGAATGCAACTTCGTTCTGGAGGTATTTAACAGACTCGTAGGCGTTGATAATGTCTGGTACATAGTACATCGTCAAAAACATACCAGACAAGATTTGAATAACCGTAATAAAGAACGTTAGGCCCCCAAAGCAGTAAACGAAAGCAGAGAAATGGTGTGCCGGGTTCACGTGCTCAGGTACTTCGTGGTCGGCCAAGTCGCGCCACATCGGAGTGATATTCAGGCGCTCATCGACCCAATCATACATTTTTTGTAACATCTTAGCCGTTCACCCCCGGACGAGGATTTGCCTTTACCTTACCCAAATAAAGCTTGCCGTCTTTTACTTCTGTTTCGTACTCATCAAGAGATGCTGTCGGCGGTGTACCCAAGATGTGTTCACCGTTGATCGTGTAACGGCCCAAGTGGCATGGACAGAAATACTGATCTGGATGTTCCGGACTGGTATTCCAGTCAACGGTACAGCCCAAGTGCTTACAGATTGGGGACAGAGCAAGGATCTCACCCTTGTCGTTTTTGGTTACCCATGCAGACAACGTAGATTCGGATTCATACCAACCGTCCTTGGTATGTACCTTAAATTCAACGCGCTTAGGTACTGCGCTGAATTCATCTGGAGAACCAACTGCTACTTTATCTCCACCTGCATGTCCCTGCAGTAAAGGGTCAACCGCAAAGCGAATCATCGGGGTGATCATACCCGCAGCAAGGAACCCGCCAGTTCCCATCAGAGCGTAGTTCAAAAAAGTACGTCTGGAAATTTCGCGTTTGTCTCCCATCTCTTTTTTCCCTCCTTATCCTGTAAAATAGCGCTACGATGGCGTTTTCATACATATACACTAGGTCAATCCCAATCATAGCTAACGCCTATAAAGATGTCAAGAATGTCCAGCGGGCATGGTAGAAGCCAACCCCTGCCTGCTGATAGATTGTTGCCATTTTGTCAAAATTTGCTCCTTGTCCCTCCCGTTTTCCTGTAGTATTACCGGAAAACGCTTTCTCTATTGCGCCGTCTTTCGCTGCCACAGACGAATAATTTCCTGGACCAAAACATCCACAGTCACTTCAAAACGCAAGGCTGAGTCCAGATCTTCTTCTCCGACCGGAAGCATGAGACAGCCTTCCTGCCCCGGCTCGTCCAAGCGAATTTTGTCCTGCGAAAAATGCAATCCGACTGAAAAAGCGAAGTCTCGCGGCGTCTTCTGGCCTTGACTCGCTTCTGCAAACTGATAGCTGAGCGGAAACAGGAGAACTCGCCCCTTGAGCCGCTGTTCGATGCCTGCCGCTATATTCAGCAAATAGTTCATGCGCAGCACGTGTTCTTCTACCCCGATACCGTCCTTGTACAAATAAAGAGGGAGCAGCGCGGTATCCACATAGGGTCGCAGCTCCTCCCAATTTTCAAATTCGTTTACATTCCATTGCATAACGCCGTCTCCTCTTCTCGTGTAGATTCTGGAAACTAGCGTACCATGAATCGGCAAAGTCTCGCAACACAGCTTCCGGCCAAGGCAGCTACGCCTTTTCGTAAGCCATGATCTCTTTCAATTCGCCCGTCAGGCGGATGAACAGCTCTTTGTTTTTGGTAGCCAACGCCTCGTCAATTTCCTGGTACAGCGTCCGCTTGCGGTACTGCCGCATTTGCTCGTCGATTACCATCTCGGACAGCAACCCGGACACCATTTGATTGTTCGTTCCGTACGCGTTGGAATAGAAATTTGGCCACTCCATACCCATCCCTCACTTCAATAAAATAGTCGTTTCCGTAAAGCCGTTGTATTTTCGAAGCCAAGTCTGGCTCGCATAGGTGGCAGTGTACAACCACTGTTCATGCTCGTCTTGGCCGACTCGAAGCAATCCGAGATGCACCATCATTTTGCAGACTCGATTGATCAAAATATCTGCGGGTGCATCGTAGTAAAACTCTTTGATCCAGGGAACCAGCGTATGCAGCAGCGATTCCTGCCGCACCCAGCCGCCAGAGGCGATGAGCGGAATCAACTGGACAAGCATCGGCAAATTCGGGATCGCCCGCTTGTACAATCGCATCCAGAAGCGGATCACATCATGGTAAAGCTGATCGGAATACGGCTGTTCCAACCGCTCCCGTCCCGCCTCGGTAATGCCTACTCTCCCCTCCGCCTCCTCCATCCATTTGTTGTAGTAGCAGAAGTCGTAAAGCAAAGAGAAGCGATCCGGGTATACATCGAAGTGCAGCCCGTATCCAAAGCGCCATTTTTGCGGCAAAAGCGGCTCTTCCTTCACGTACAAAAATTGAAACAACTGCTGCTGATGCCGTTTATACATGCCTCCCTCAGCCGTAAGCGGTACAGGCTCCTGCTGAAGGAATTGTAAAAATTGCATGATATCGTCGCAAAGAGCCGTTCCTTCGTCCCTGTACGCCTGCGGCCCCGGGATCACCAGATCGTTCTCCTCGCGCCACTGATCGAGCCAGGCTTGTATGAAAGGTTCTCGGATGTCCAACGGGATTTGATACTGCCCGACCGTTTTGCTTTTGGCAGGAAATATCCAGCCTCTTTTCATCGCCGCCGCGACAAATTGCCTTGCCGAATCCTGCTTTTTTTCTTTCGCTGCCAAAAGAGCCACGCCCGCTTTGGCGAGCAAATCCTCCAGCGACATGACGGTTCGCTTGTCGAGCAAAAGCTGCAGCAAAAAGTGTATTTCGGCTTGAGACAACTGCGCTACTTCCTGAGAGATTGTCAACCGGTGACGCAGACTGGACAAGAGAGAGGTGATCAATTCGTTTTTGGAATGAGGGTTGCATTCGCATCCGTAGTGGTTGGCAATCTGATGGAGCTGCCGGATATCGGTGTAGACCAAGATCTCAGCCAAGTTCATCTGTGCATCCCTTCTTTGCGATGGCTTTCTTGTATCCCTCATTCTTGCCAATAAGCGGAAAAATAAACAGGAAGCCACATGAGTGACTTCCTGTTCGTCGATTTTTTTATGCACTGAAGCTTTTTTTGCTTACTCTTCTTCTGTTTCGTGATCCCACTGATCGTGCAATTGCTGGTATTCTTTCGCTTCGTCGTATCGTCCCGCTTGCGTCAACAGCGCAATCAGTCGGCGAATTTGATCGAGGTCAAAGCCGGACAGCGTCACGTATTGCTTCAAGGCGTCGATAGCTTGCTCGGTTTTGCCCAGCGACAAGTAAATGTCTGCCGCCAGCGGGTACGAAGCCACGTACTCTTCGTCAATGGCTTGCAGCGTGGTTACCAGCTCCACCGCTTCCTCCAGTCGTCCCACGTGGAAAGCCATCAGTGTCGCTCCATACAGCACTTCCGGCGAGCGATCGAGCACAAGCGCCTGGCGGAATACTTGATACGCCTGCTCGAACTGCCCGTTTTGCGCCAACGAGCGTCCTTTGGTCAAGAGCAGCTCCAGACTTTCACTGCCCGCCTGCTCCAGAAGCTGCATCGCGACTTCATCTTCCCCGATGCGGAAATACAGGTTGCCGAGCGCAGCCAAAATGTCCTGATTGTCAGGCTCTTTTTGTCTGGCCTGCTCCAAATATTTGACAGCCACCTCGTCCAAATCTTGCAGCGCGTACAAATCTGCCAATAGCAAATCGAGCTGAATGCTGTCATAGCCCGATTCTTTGCACTCGTAGAGCAGATGCTGCGCCGTTTCAAAATCACTGGAATCAAGCGCGATTTCGGCAAGCAGCAATTGGCACTCTCTGCGCAAGGAAGGGTCCAGCTGCGGATTGTTTTCCAGAACCTCCGACAACAGTTTGCCTGCCACGTCCAAATGGCCCAGACGGTACCACACTTCCGCCAAATACATCATGACATCAGGCAAGTCAGCCCCGTGCTCCTGCACTTTTTGCAAGGCTGTCAAACCCAGTTCCACTTCGTCGTTCTCAATTCGCTTAATTGCCTCATCTATGACATACAGCCATTTTTTTGGCATCGTGCTCACCTCATATGTATTATGCTTAGGCCGTATTCTGGATGAATAGCCACAAAAGACCGTCCTAAGACGGTCTTTTCATTTCTCTTGATCATATACCATTATGCACGTGTAAGCCAGCTCATTGTCAATACGGTCATCAAAATCCCGAACACACTGAGCACAATCGGGTAGTTCGGCTTCGCTGAATCCGTTGCTGCCGGTTTTCCATCCAGCGGAACGATCGAGGCGGTCGCACTAGCCAGTGCATCACTTTGCGAAGTGAGCGGCTGTGCTTCTACCACGTATGTACCATCGTCTGTCTGCATGGAAGAGGAGATGACTTGCGCTTTTGGCGTGTTCATCGCCATCACTTCCCCGTTGATCACGAGGGAATTGGCTTGCTCGGTGGAAGTGGAATTGACATATAAAGTAAAAGTAAACAACAATAGCAACAAAACGGCTACACTTGCTCCCATGCGTCTCATTCTGGCTGTTACACTGAAAATTTTTCTGCCAATCGGGATCGCCCATTGCTCCTCGGACAAAATCCGGGCCATGACAGCATCAACAATGGAACGGGAAGGCGTAACGGAATGGTACTCTTCCTTGTCCATTTCCATCCACTCCCCGCTGTCCGACCAGATTTCATAGTCGGCACGACAGGCATAACACGATGCCATATGGTGATCAACACGGCGTTGGGTCACCTCTGACAACAGATTTTCGGCGTATTCAGGCAGAATTTCCTGAACTTCTTCACATTTCATCATCGATTCATCCCTTCAGCTTCATCCAATTGAGGGTCCAGGATGTAGGTTTCCAGCTGGCCTTTTATACTTTGGCGTGCCCGAAACAGCAAGGATTTCACGGAGCTGACGGTCAAATCGAGAATCGTGGCGATCTCTGTGTAATCCATTTGTTCGTACTCTCGCAAAATCAAGGCTGAGCGCTGCTTCTCCGGCAAGTTGTTAATAGCCAGTCTGACCATGCTCTCCCGCTCGTTGCGCAACAAAACCTGCTCGGGCAAAGTTTTGGGAGATGCCATCGGCACTTGCAGTGTATCATCGAGATACACGTCGGAGTTGCGGCTTTTGCGCAATTCGCTGAGTACAGAGTTACGGGCAATCGTATAGAGCCAAGTAGAGAAGGTTGCTTCTACATCACGGAAAGAATGAATGCTCTTATACGCCTTGTAAAACGTCTCCTGACAAATATCCTCAGCAATATGCTCCAGATGTGCCTGACGCAAAAGATGAGTGACAAATGAGAGGATCTTTTTTTCATATCGACGAATCAGTTCAGCATAGCATTCCAGATTACCTTCTTTAATTTCTCGGATAAGCTGGGAATCGGTCATGATCAGGATTACCTCCTTGCGATTCCGATCCCTCAGCGGCCTTTGTAACATTAGACTGCTGGGGATGTAAAAAGTTGCGCGACCTTACGATTCTTTTTCTCGTCAGACTGCGGGAATCCTTCACGAAAAAACCCCCATTTTTGGGGTTAAATGACATATGCGTAGGGCTTTGTGTCGAAAAGGCGTCTGCCCATCCCAACAGACGAGCTAAACTGCGCGTTTCGATACAACCATTTACCGTTCGACATAACAGATGTTGGAAGATGCATTTCGCTAAAATTGAGAATAGTGGAAAGATCATACTTTGTCAACCAGTTTTCCTTTTTCAGGAAGACAATATCAGCGTCTGCCCCTGGTGTCAAGCTCCCTTTTTGCGGATAAAGCCCGACTGCCTTGGCAACGTTTGTCGAAGCAAGTCTGACGAGTAGACAAAGCAACCTTTCCGGCGAATACCATCTCCGGCGATAATCAATGCGAACATCGTGAAGGGGAGCAGCGACTTGCCAACTGTCGTAAAAGTGCTGGTGCATGTGGCGAATGGCCCGGTCTGTCACTTCTGTTGGCAAACGAAAAATGTGCAAAAACGGATCGTGTTCTCTTGTTTCAAAGGCCACTGACGGATCAGCGATGACGGTACGCACCTTCCAGTATTTAGTAGCGTCCAGCCAAAGCTGCCGAATTTGATCACGCTGTTCTTTTTTTACGGACGCATCATTTTGTATGTGCAAATGCAGAATCGTTTGTTTAGACGTATGAAGTTGCAAAAGCGTTTCCCATTTTATTGTGGAAATTTCTTCTGGGCTGCGAACCGATACGTGAAAGGCCGCCAAGCCATGTTCACCGTATCTCGCCACCGTTTTCGCCTGTAGCTGGTCAGCCCCGATCCCGACATGCCAGACGTAATCCAGCGGACTGTTGAAATGGCGGGTTTGCTGGTATTCCATCTGCGGCTTGCTCATCCAGCTTTCGTGCAAAAACACGTCGGCGAAACTGGTGCAGCCGCTCCTGACAAATCCCTGCATCACTTCTATGTATGTGTGCCTATCTTTTATTTTATATAAAGATTGTGTCGGCAGTGCGACAAAGCCAGGCAAAAGATACATATCGGACGCGTCTACTTCGGCAAAAGCAGTCTCGCCTGTCGTCTTGGGCAAGGTGTCTTTGGCGATGCGGACGATCTTTCCTTCGTGCACCCACAAATCCGCTTCCTTGATTCCGTATGCAGTAACAACGGCTCCCCCTCGAATGACCATTCCTTGCTCCGACATGCTTGTCCCCTCCCGACCCTCGCATCGCACTGCGATTTGTACGAGCATATGCGCGGAAAAGGGAAAAAATGCAAAACGGCCATGGCCGTTTTGTTGACCGCAAGCGGTCACATCCCGTTTCATGAAAAACGTCTCGACGTTTTTCACAAAAAAAAGACCGCCGTTGATTGTAAGCGCATTCAAACGGCGGTAGCACATGTGTGCTTTTATAATATTGGATAGGAGTGGAGAGAAACCATACTGTATTTTTATAATAAACGGAATGTAAGCGCTTGTCAAATCATTTTTGCTAAAAAACGTCAGAGCAGTTCCTCCTCTTCTAGGCCCAATTGCTCATACAGAAAGGAGCCTGCTGTCTCGTCAACAGCAGGCTCTCTCTCCCGTTCCCTTATTGGCTGATGTTTTTCAGCAGTTCTTCAAAGCCCGGGAACGATACATTGATCGCTTCCTCGTTCTCAATCCCCGTCTCTCCTGTCGCAGCAAGACCAGCAATCGCCATCGCCATGCCGATACGGTGATCGCCCATGCTGTCGATCACCGCCCCTGTCAAGGCTGTCTGTCCTTCGATGATCATTCCGTCGTCCGTCGGCGTGACCCGGCCTCCGAATTTGGACAGCTGGCTCACGACCGTAGCGATCCGGTCGGTTTCTTTTACTTTCAGTTCTTCTGCATCACGAATGACCGTCTGTCCGATTGCCTGCGTAGCCATGACGGCAATGACCGGAATCTCGTCAATCAGTCGCGGAATGATATCCCCGCTGATTTCGATCCCGTGCAGCTGCGAATGGGTCACGAGCAGGTCGGCGACCGGCTCTTCGTTGACAATTCGCTCGTTTTGCAGCTCCAGGCTTCCGCCCATCGCTTTCACCACGTCGATGATGCCTGTACGGCTCGGGTTGATCCCGACATTTTCAATCAAAAGCGAACTGCCTGGCACTACCATGACCGCCGCGATCAAAAAGGCCGCAGAGGAAATGTCGCCCGGGACGGAAATAGCTCGTCCGGTCAGCTTTTGGCCGCCCTCTACAGACACCGTCAGCCCATCGCGAACGACAGAAACGCCAAACGCTTGCATCATCCGCTCCGTATGGTCACGGGACAAGTGCGGTTCGGTTACGCTGGTCACGCCTTCTGCTTGCAAGCCGGCGAGCAAAATCGCCGATTTGACTTGCGCGCTCGCGACCGGAGACTGGTACGCCATGCTTTGCAGCTTGCCGCCGCGAATGGACAAAGGGGTAAACTCCCCGTCTTTTCTGCCGTCAATTTTTGCCCCCATCTGGCGCAGCGGTCCGATGACACGGCGCATCGGTCTTTTGGCAATCGACTCGTCGCCTTCCATGACCGTATGAAACGGCTGTGTCGCCAAAATGCCGGACATCAGGCGAATCGTGGTACCGGAGTTGCCTACATCCAGATGCTGCATCGGCTCTTGCAAGCCGTACCAGCCTTTGCCTTGTACCGTTACTTTGTCACCCTGCTGCTCGATCTCGATGCCCATGCGGCGGAAGCAACTGATCGTACTGAGGCAATCCGCGCCAGGCAGGAAGCCTTCGATCGTCGTAACGCCTTCTGCCAAGGCTCCGAACATGACCGCACGGTGCGAAATGGATTTATCTCCCGGAACACGTACGGTTCCTGCTATTTTCTTTGCTGGACGAACTCGAAGCACAGTGCCACTCCCCTTTTTCTCTTCACCCGTTAGTCATACTGTGAAGCGTCTTCGTTGTAAAGCGTGTTTGCGCGACCAGGCTCATGTACGCCTGTATACATTGTAATCGAAAAAGCGGAGAAGTTCCTCCCCCTTTTCCATCTCCTCCTGGGAATGGAAGGTGATGCGCAGCGCACCGTATATATCTTCACGCGTCTCCCTGATTTGCAGGTTGGTGATGTTGATTTGCTTCGCACCGAGCAACGTCGTAATGCGCCCGATCTCCCCTGGATGGTCAGGAATGTCGATATACAAATCGTTCAAAGGCGGCAAAGCTCCTGTTTTGCGCTCAGGCAAACCGTCGCGGAAGTCGCGGGCTGTCTGGAAGAACCGCTCGATTCCATCCGGGTCGCCTTCTTCCACAAGCTCGACGACATCTTCCAAAGCTTTTGCCCAGTCTTTGGCGATCTTCACAATATGCTCGCGGTTTTGCAGCAATACGTCGCGCCACATGCGCGGATTGCTCGAAGCAATGCGGGTAATGTCACGGAAGCCGCCTGCGGCCAGACGCGCATGCCACGCGTTCTCTTCGTCGTATCCGGCGACCAGGTTGACCAGAGCAGATGCCAGGACATGCGGGAAATGGCTGACTGCTCCCACTACCTGATCGTGGGAATCCGCGTCCATCTGTACTACTTTTGCCCGCGTGAGGGAGAGAAGCTCGGTTAGACGCTCCACTTTTTCTGCTGCCGTGCCAGGGGCTGGCGTCAAAACGTAGTAGGCATTTTCCAACAGTCTGTCCGAAGCCGCCTCCACGCCTGATTTGTGCGATCCGGCCATCGGATGCCCGCCGATAAACGTCACATGCGGCGGAATGACTTCTACCGCCTGTCTGACAATGCCTGACTTGGTGCTCCCCACGTCTGTGACGATGACGTCTGGTTGCAGCTCCATGTCTTGCAACAAGCGCAGTGTAGCTACGATTTGCTCGACGGGGGCTGCGAGGAAAATGACATTGGCTTCGCGGACAGCCGTTTGCAAATCAGTCGTTCCAGCGTGAATCACTCCAAGTGTCAACGCTTTATCTAAT
Organism: Brevibacillus sp.; assembly: GCF_003521185.1. NCBI lineage: Bacteria > Bacillati > Bacillota > Bacilli > Caryophanales > Paenibacillaceae > Brevibacillus > Brevibacillus sp. The sequence continues at coordinate 18,815 of NZ_DOTK01000094.1, read as the reverse complement.
GGTTCTTGTCGTACATCGTAACCGACAACACGGATATTGGGGTCACGTCGCATGGACAAAGCGATCGAACCGCCAATCAATCCGACACCGATTACAGTGATGGTTACTTTTTTCATCTCCACTTCCTGTCCTTCCTCATATGCGCGTAGACAAAGATGCCGGGGAACGCCCGGCATCTCGTGTCCGTTATTTCAATGCGCCAGTTACGATTTCTTTTAGCACAGACAAAATCTTTTCGTTCTGTTCTTTTGTTCCCACTGTAATCCGTTGATATCCAGGGAAGCCGAGCGCATTGCCCGAGCGAACGATGATTCCGTTCATCAAGAGCTTTTTGAATACTTCATCGGAATCCATTTTCAGGTCTACCAAAATGAAGTTGGTTTGCGTCGGGAAGTAGGAAAGTCCCCAATCGTCGAATGCGTCAGTCAATTGCTTCAAGCCTTCGCGGTTGCGGTCGCGGCAAGAGATGACAAACTCCTGATCGTGCAGGGCCGCGCGTGCTGCCACCTGACCAAGCGCTCCGGTATTGAACGGCTCGCGGACGTGCTCCAGAGCGGACACAAGCTCTTCGGAGGCGATGCCGTAGCCGATGCGCAGCGTTGCCAAGCCGTAAATCTTGGAGAACGTGCGCAAAATGATCAGGTTCGGATACTGGGACAGCATCGGAACGGTTTGCGGATACGCGGAATCAACGACATACTCGTAATAAGCCTCATCCATGACGACGAGAACGCTGCTCGGCACTTTTTGCAGGAACGCTTCCAGCTCTGTCGCCGTAACGATCGTGCCGGAAGGGTTGTTCGGATTACATACCCAGACGACTTTCGTCTGCTCGTTGATGGCAGCCGCCATCGCTTCCAGATCGTGCACGCCATCCTTGAGCGGAACCTCGATCAGCTCTGCCCCTTCGATAATCGCATTGGAGCGATATTGGGAGAACGTCGGCGTAGCCATGACGGTGTTCGTGCCTTCGCTCAGGAAAGCGCGAGAGATCATCAACAAGATTTCATCGGAACCATTTCCGAAGATCAGTTGACTAGGCTTCACACCGAGGGCATCTGCCAAGTCCCAGCGCAGGTTGAGGCTTGCGCCGTCCGGATAAAGAGCGAGATTGTCCAGTTGTTCCGCAATAGCTGCCTTTGCCTTTGGCGAGCAGCCATAAGGATTCTCGTTGGACGCCAGCTTGATCACTTCTGTCAAACCAAACTCCCGTTTGACGTCTTCAATGGGTTTCCCTGGCTGATATACCGGGGCATTGAGTATGCGTTGCTTCGGTTGCATCCACGTTCACTCCAGTCACATTTTTCCCACTATTGTAGCGCACTCGCCAACTGATGTACAAACGTTTTTATTTTTTCAACAGCATCTGGCATTCGTGCCGGATCTTTCAGTTCGTTCTCGTAGTTTTCAATCTGCTGCACAATCGCACTGCCCACGATTACCCCGTCCGCATGAGGAGCCACGGCCCGCACCTGCTCTGGTGTAGAAATGCCGAATCCGACAGCAGTCGGCGCACTCGTACTCGCCTTCACCCGTTGCAAAAAGTCTGCCAGATCCTCGCGCAAATCCGTCCTCGCCCCTGTCACGCCGAGCGACGAGACGCAATACAAAAAGCCTGTCGCCTGTTCGCCAATCGTTTGGATGCGCGCTTCGGAAGTCGGCGCGACCAGCGAAATGACATGAAGGCCGTTTTGCTTCGCCGCCGCAACGCAAGGGCCGTTTTCTTCAATCGGCAAATCGGGAATGACGACGCCATCTGCCCCGTGTGCCGCCATTTCCGCAAAAAACCGCTCGACTCCATATTGCAGCACCGGGTTGAAGTAGGAGAACAACACGATGCCCGCTTCTACTTTCGACTGGCGCAAACGGCTCACCAGTTGCAAAGCGTCTGCAATCGACACGCCGTTTTCCAGTGCGCGCTGGGAAGCTCGCTGAATGGTAGGGCCGTCTGCCAGCGGGTCAGAGTAAGGTATGCCCAGCTCAATCACATCGGCTCCGGCCTCCGCCATGGCGGTCACAAGCTGAAAAGTCGCTTCGATAGTTGGATCGCCCACCGTAATGAACGGGATAAAACGCTTGCGGCTGCGATCCGCAAACAAACGGTCGATTCGATTGGTAGCTGCCGTCATTACGCCTCGCCTCCTTCTGTCCGTTCTGCCAACGCTTCCTGAATGGTCAACACGTCTTTGTCTCCGCGCCCCGACAGGCAAATGACCAGCACTTGCTCAGGAGACATTTGCGGAGCGCGCTTGATCACTTCCGCAATCGCATGAGCGCTCTCCAGCGCGGGGATGATGCCTTCCGTCCGGCACAAAAGCTCGACTGCCGCCAGCGCCTCCGCATCTGTGACAGACGTATACGTCACTCTGTCCGTATCTTTCAAATACGCATGCTCGGGACCGACACCCGGATAATCCAGCCCGGCGGAGATGGAATGCGCTTCTTGCACCTGTCCATGCTCATCTTGCAGCAAGTAGGTAAGCGAGCCGTGAATCACTCCTGGACGTCCAAGCGTCAAGGTTGCCGCGTGTTTGTCCGTATCGATTCCTTTTCCCGCCGCTTCCACGCCGCGCAGCGCAACAGACTCATCCTGGATGAACGGATAGAACATGCCGATCGCATTGCTTCCGCCTCCTACGCACGCGACCACTTCGTCAGGCAATTTGCCGAGCTGTTCCAACACTTGACGCCGGGTTTCCTCTCCGATGATTTTCTGGAACTCGCGGACCATGTACGGATAAGGATGCGGGCCGACGACCGATCCGATGACGTAAAACGTTTCCTCTACGTGAGAAACCCAGTGGCGAATCGCTTCATTCGTCGCGTCTTTGAGTGTGCGCGAACCTGATACCGCCGGAATGACTTCCGCTCCGAGCAAGTTCATGCGAAACACGTTCAGCGACTGACGGCGAATGTCTTCCTCGCCCATGAATACTTTGCAGGAAAGCCCCAGCTTCGCTGCTACGGTAGCGCTCGCGACACCGTGCTGGCCCGCTCCTGTTTCCGCGATAATCGATTTTTTGCCCATCCGTTTTGCCAAAAGGGCTTGACCGAGCGCGTTGTTCAGTTTGTGCGCCCCGGTATGGTTGAGGTCTTCGCGCTTGAGGTAGATTTGCGCCCCGCCAAGCTCTTGCGTCAACCGTTCAGCGTACGTCAACGGCGTAGGACGCCCAGCGTATTTGCTCAGCAGCTCATTCAGCTCTGCTACGAACTGTGGATCACGTCGCGCTTCCTCAAAAGCAGTCTCCAGCTCGTACAAAGCGTTCATCAACGTTTCCGGGACGAATTTCCCTCCAAACGCTCCAAAACGTCCATTTTCGTCAGGCACGACCCGCGCGGTTGTCTGTGTATTGCTTGGCATGCGCCTTCACCCTCTCCACCAGTTTTTTTATCTTTTCTCCGTCTTTCTCTCCATCCGTTTCCACTCCGCTGGACACATCGATCACAGGGGCCTGATACGTTTCGAGCAGCTCTCCGACATTTTCGGCGTGAATGCCGCCCGCGATGATGCAATCAGCCGCTTGGCACGCAGCCTTCAACAGAGGAATCTGCTCCCACGAAAACTTTTTCCCGGTTCCCCCGGCTTGGGCAGGGTCATACGTATCGAACAAAAAGGCGCTTACGATCCCTTGATACGCTCCAATCGCCCGGGCTGCATCCTCTTCGCCGCCGACAGCCAGCGCTTTCCACACTTCCACGGAAAAACGTTCCCGCACTTGACGGCAAAATTCCGGCGTCTCCTGCCCGTGCAGCTGCACGGCAGCGAGCGGCACTTCCTGCAACACCTCCGCCAACTCGTCCAGCGTCGGGTTGACGAACACGCCTACCGCTGGCGGATGAGCCGGGACGGCTGCAAGCAGCTCTCCAGCCGTCCGTGCGTCGATCCTGCGCTTGCTCGAGGCAAAAACCAGGCCCACGTAGTCGACATCCAGCTCTTTCAAAAGCGCAAGCGTTTCCGGGCGTTTGATCCCGCAAATTTTTAATCGGGTCACAAACTCACCCCCGCTTTCGCTCCAACCAGCTCGATCACCGCTTGCGCTACGTCTGGCTGACGCATGAAATGCTCTCCCACCAAAACGGCGCGCGCACCTGCTCTCCTTACCTTCTCGACATCCTCCGCTTTGGAAATGCCGCTTTCGCTCACGACTGTCAACGAAGCAGGCAGTCCGCCAATCAGTTCGTCTGTCACAGCGAGATTCGTCTCGAATGTGCGCAAATTCCGGTTGTTGATTCCGAGCAGCTTCGGTTCGATCGCCCGGAATACGCGGTCGCATTCCGGCTTGTCATGCACTTCGACAAGTACGTCCATCCCCAGCTCTTCTGCGGTTTGATACAAATGCCGCAGTTGCTCGTGATCGAGAATCGCCGCGATGAGCAAAATGCAATCCGCGCCCGCTGCCCGCGCTTCCACGACCTGGATGTCCTCGATGAGAAAATCTTTGCGCAGGAGCGGACGGTTTACCACTTCGCGGATGCCTTGCAAATAAGCCAAACTTCCTTGGAAAAATGTCTCGTCGGTCAAGACGGACAAGCATTCCGCTTCGGCAGCTTGATACGCCTGCGCGATTTGCAGCGGATCAAAATCCGGGCGAATCAGCCCTTTGGACGGAGACGCCTTCTTCACTTCTGCGATGACGCTGACTGGACGGGAACTTTGCACAAGCGCTTGATGGAAGCCGCGCGGACGATCCTGGTTTTTCGCTTGCTCAAGCAAGTTTGCGATCGTCGTCACTTGTTTCAGGTGAGCAATTTCTCCGCGTTTCTTTTCCACAATGTTAAGAAGCATGAATCATTCCTCCTGCAATTTGCCGGATGTGCTCCAGCTTGCGCATGACCAGTCCGTCGTCGATCAGCTCTGCCGCCCGAATCACTCCTGCCTCAATGGAACGCACGCGATCAGACAAGTAGAGGATCGCTCCTGCATTCAACAGCACGATGTCGCGTGCCGCACCGCGCTTGCCAGCGAATACATCGCGAATGATCTCGGCATTTTCGCTCGAATCCCCGCCGCGCAGCGCCTCTTTGTCATGTCGGCGCAATCCGAACTGCTTGGGATCGATCTCGTACGTGCGAATCTGGCCATCTCGCAGTTCAGCGATCTGGCTCGTTCCCGTCACGGTCAGCTCATCGAGTCCGTCCGAGCCTGCCACAACCAGCGCCCGCTCTACGTGCAGCTCTCGCAGTACAGCCGCAACCGTCGGGAGCAGCTTCGCATCGTAGACGCCCATGAGTTGGTGACTGGCGTTTGCCGGGTTGGTCAGAGGGCCGAGCAAATTAAACACGGTGCGTACAGCCAGCTCCTTGCGCGGTCCGGCTGCATGCTTCATCGCCTGATGGTACAGCGGGGCAAACAGGAAGCACAGATTGGTAGCACGCAAGCAATCCGCAGCCTCTTTTGGCGACAGGTTGACTGGGACTCCCAGCGCTTCCAGCACATCCGCACTGCCGCTCTTGCTCGATACGGCACGATTGCCGTGCTTGGCGATCCGCACGCCGTCGCTTGCCGCCACAATCGCACTCGCCGTCGAGATGTTGAACGTGTTGCTGCCGTCTCCTCCGGTGCCGCACGTATCGACCAAACCGGGATGATCGATCGGAAAACGCATCGCTCGTGCCCGCATCGCCTGGGCAAACCCGATAATTTCCTCAACCTGCTCTCCCTTGAGCCGCATGCTGGCCAAAAAGGCGCCGATCTGGGCAGGAGTCGCTTTGCCGTCCATGATCTCTCCCATTGCTTCCTCAGCGATTGCTCGTGTCAAATCGCTTCCTTGCAAAATTTGTTCCAGTGCATAGGTCAGCATAGCAATTCCTCCTTGCGCGCAAATAGCTGTTCTGCTTTTTCCAGAGCCGAAATCATCGCGGCCGCCTTGTTTACCGTTTCCTGATATTCGCTTGCCGGAATGGAATCCGCCACGATGCCTGCGCCAGCCTGCACATGCGCGTATCCATCCTGGAAGAACAAAGTGCGAATCGTAATGCAGCTGTCGAGCGAGCCGTCAAAGGAAATGTAGCCGATCGCTCCCGCATACAAATGGCGCTCATCCTGTTCCAGCTCGGCTATGATTTCCATCGCCCGCAGCTTCGGCGAGCCTGAGACAGTTCCCGCAGGAAAGGCGCTCAACAGGGCGTCAAACGCGTGCAGTCCCTCGCGCAGCTTGCCTGTCACATGCGATACCATGTGCATCACATGCGAGTAATTTTCGATGACGAGCGCCTCCTCCACTTGCACGCTTCCGTACGCGGAGACTTTGCCGACGTCATTTCGGCCCAAATCGAGCAGCATGTAATGTTCGGCCCGCTCTTTTTTGTCTGCCAAAAGGTCTGCGGCCAGCTCCTCGTCCTCTTGCGGTGTCGCGCCTCTTTTTCTCGTCCCGGCAATCGGGCGCATCTCGACTTTTTCATCCTCCACCCGCACGAGCAGCTCAGGAGATGTTCCGACCACCGTCTCGCCTGCGTATTCGAGGTAGTACATGTACGGAGAAGGATTCAGCGTACGCAGCAGCCGGTACACGGCAAACGGGTCGACATCGGTCTTCACGGAAAAGCGTTGGGAGAGCACGACCTGAAAAATGTCTCCTGCGGCGATGTACTCTTTCGCCTGTTCGACCATGCGCTCGTATTGCTCGCGGCTCATGTTTGGCTCGACCTGCAGCGGTTTGGGCGAATCGACTGCCACTTGAATCCGGCTGTCCTGTTCCAACGGAGCGGTGACTTTTTCCGCCAATTGCTCCAGCCGTTCGCAGACTAGCCTGTATTTTTCGTCAATAATGGCTGGCGAATCTCCTGGCTCGACGTGCAAATTCACGATCAACTGAATTTCTTGTTTCAGGTGATCGAACGCGATCATCTCGTCGACGAACAGAAAACGCATGTCAGGAGCTTGAACCGCTTCCTTGCGATGGGCCGGGAGGTTTTCAAAATAGCGCAGCGTATTGTAGCCAAAAAAGCCGACCGCTCCGCCGCTAAGCCGGGGAAAGCCCGGCAGCTTGGGGCTTTTGAAGCGATCTGTCTCCTCGCGCAAAAAGTCGACGGGGTTGCCTGTCATCGCTTTGCGCTCACCGCTTCTCGACACAACGGAGATGTCTGCTCCTTTTGCTTCCACGATCTGAAAAGGGTTCATCCCGATGAAGGAAAAGCGTGCCCAGCGCGCGCCGCCTTCTACGCTTTCCAGCAAAAACGAATCGCTGGTGCGAATCTTCTGATACAAACGGATAGGAGTCTCCTGATCAGCCAGAAGTTTCAAGCTCACAGGAATCAGGGAATACGACGCCGAAAGGGTCTTGACCTCGGCAAGGGAGGGAAAATACATGGAACTCTCATCTCCTTTTTAGTGGGAGCGAAAAGGACGAAGACACCCGTCTTTTCACCACCCGCTGTCTAGAGCGAGAGGTAGGGGGAGAAAAAAATATACAAAAAAATCCAGCAAAAAGAACTGGATCGGGTAGATAAATATGTACCCAGCCTGCTCTTCTCTCCTCAACCTAACTCATCTCTACTCTGCTCTACTCATTCTCATCTCAGCCGGAATTGGCTCTTCACGAACAAACGAGGCGCTCTCGTTTCACTTATGGTAAAAGAGAGCGCCCTGATTGTCAACTGCGATTTGTCAAATCAGGTCGAAGCTTTACAGCATCCCGCAAGAAGACGTGTTGAATCTCTTTTGCCGATTTCTCTGTGTTGACATGCATCATGACACGTATACAGAGCGGCAAGCTGCCTGGTACAGGAATTTCGCGTGCGCACATCAGGGGAACATACTGCCACGCTTCCCCTTCAAGAAGACGTGCCGCCTGGGCGGGAAATGTCGCACACAAATCCTCTGTCGTCGTGATGATAATGCTGCCAATCTCTTCAGGATTCACTTCATTGCGCGTAACCATTTCTTCCAGCAGCCACTTGGTGGAAGAGACAATCTCGTCTCGCGTATCGGCTTCCACCGTGACTGCGCCTCTAATTCCTCGCATTCCCATTACAAAGCCCCCGCTTCTTCACTCATTACTGTCAGGATGAGCTGTTCGTCTACATTTTTCACAATCTCCGCCTGCCCGATTGCGCTAGGCAATACGAGGGCAAGCTTGCCGCCAACGGTCTTCTTGTCCCGCTTCATCGCATCGAGTACATCTTGCGGCAGCAGTCCTTTTGGCCAAGCCGTAGGCAAATGGTACAAACCAATCAAGTGCTTCGTGCGGTCGTACACACCGTTTGGCGCAAGACCGATTCGCTCTGCTAGTTTGGCAGCCAGACACATCCCGATTGAAATCGCTTCGCCGTGATTCAGCGTGGAGTAAGCTGACAACGCTTCAAACGCATGCCCGAACGTATGCCCCAAATTCAATAGCGCCCGCGGGCCCTGCTCCGTCTCGTCAGCAGAGACAATCGCAGCCTTCACTGCGCAGCCTTTTTCAATCGCTTTCCCTAACAATTCTGAATCAAGCTCCCACAGGCTTGCGGCGTTCTCCTCCAGCCAATCTGCAAAGGAAGCATCGGAAATAAGGGCGTGCTTGATTACCTCGGCAAAGCCGGCAGCCACTTCACGCTTGGGCAAAGTGTGCAGCACTTTTGTGTCATAGATCACGACGCGAGGCTGATGAAAAGCGCCGATCAAGTTTTTCCCCAATGGGTGATTGATCGCCACTTTCCCTCCGACCGAGCTGTCGTGGGCAAGCAAAGTAGTCGGCAGCTGGACAAAATGAATGCCGCGCATAAACGTAGCCGCCACGAAGCCAGCCAAATCTCCCACGACTCCGCCGCCCAATGCGAGAATCGCAGATTGGCGATCCAATCCCGCTTGAATCGCTTCGGTCATCAGCCGTTCATAGACTGGAAGACTTTTCGATTGCTCGCCCGCTTCCACTACGCTCGCTGTCGCGTTGTATCCGGCAGCGCGCAGAGCATCACGCAGCGGCTCTAAGTAACGAACCGCCACGTGCTCATCTGTAATAATCATGAGTTTGCTTGTGGAGACAACCCCCGCCTCCGCAAGCAAACCAGGCACCTGCTGCAATAGAGAATCACCGATCACAATCTCGTAGGAACGCTCTCCCAGCTCTACTGTCAGTCTGTTGGTATCCATTAGAATTTCTCCGTGTATGCGCGGTATTCACGCACGTTTTCGATCATGTCGTCCATGGAATCACTCGGGAATTTCTCGCACATCGCTTGGGCGATTTCCCATGCAACCACAGCTTCTGCCACGACACTCGCTGCCGGAACCGCGCAGCTGTCGGAGCGCTCGATGCTGGCCGAGAACGGCTCTCTGGAGTCGATATCGACGCTCATCAGCGGCTTATACAGCGTCGGGATCGGCTTCATCACGCCTCTGACAACGACAGGCATGCCTGTGGTCATTCCGCCTTCCAGCCCGCCTGCCCGGTTTGTTTTGCGACTGTAGCCTGTTTCCTCGTTCCAAACGATCTCGTCATGAACTTGGGAGCCTTTCAAATCCGCAGCTTCAAACCCGATTCCGATCTCCACGCCTTTGAAGGCTTGAATGCTCATGATCGCCTGAGCGAGTCGTCCGTCCAGCTTGCGGTCCCATTGCACGTGGCTGCCCAAGCCGATCGGCACGCCTTCCACGATGACTTCAACCACGCCGCCGAGGGAATCCCCGTCTTCTTTGGCCTTGTCGATCGCTGCCATCATAAGCGGCTCCGCTTCTTTGTCCAGGCAACGGACAGGTGATTCTTCCGTGCGGGCGATCAGCTCTTCCAGGCTGACTTCCTGGCGTTTTGCCACGACATCATTGATCTGCAACACTTGTCCGCCGATCTGGATGCCAAAAGCGGCGAGCAATTGACGCGCTACTGCGCCGACAGCAACACGCACAGTTGTTTCGCGGGCGCTGGAACGTTCCAGAATATTTCGCATATCCCGTTGATGATATTTAATCGCACCGTTCAAATCAGCATGGCCTGGGCGCGGGCGAGACACGCGGCGTTTTTCCTCTGCGCCCTCTTCTACCGGCTCGGCACTCATGATCGTCTGCCAGTGCGTCCAATCCTTATTTTCAACAACCAGCGTGATCGGTGCTCCTGTCGTATACCCGTGGCGCACGCCAGACAAAATTTTCACCTGGTCCTTTTCAATTTGCATTCTCCGGCCCCGCCCGTGACCTTTTTGGCGGCGCGCCAGCTGTTCGTTGATTGCCTCAATGGAAATCGGCAAGTTGCTTGGGATTCCCTCGATGATCGCTGTAAGCTGCGGTCCGTGGGACTCCCCCGCTGTCAAGTAACGCATCTCTTCCTTCCTCCATCCTCCAGGCAGCTCATGTCCCCAGTTCCTTCCGGTTCGGGTCGCTGTCCTTTATCACTTTTAAGCGCTATAATATCATACCTGTCTCGCTCTGGAAACACAAAAAGTACAATCCTACGCGAAAACCTTTCGCTTGAAGAAAAAACGCCCCTCCAATGGAGAAGCGCTTCGCTTACAGATGGCGCTGACTAGAAAGGATCGACCATCAAAAATGGATTGGGGCTCAGCGGCCTTCTGGAATGATCCACACGTATCAAATCATCCAGCTGAGTTTTTTCAGCCCCAAGTATTTGTCCGCATTCTTGCAACGTAATCAAACCCCGACGGTATGCTTCGATGACCTTGTGCTTATCCATCTGCTGCCTCCCTTGGCAAAGTAAGTATTCCTAGTCTTGGGAAAAAGGGGCAGAGTTATACACACGGCCATAGAGAATCATCCCATTTTTCGGTAAAAGAATGTGTCTTCCGTCTCCAGCTGGTATTGCTGCGGCTGGAAGATTTGCTCCGTGCTGCCGACAAACAGCACGCCGCCCGGTTTGAGCGCCCGGCTGAATTTGTGGTACAGCTCGTGCTTGGCTTCCTCTGTAAAATAGATCATCACATTGCGGCAAATGATCAAATCGAACTGGGTATCAAACGTATCCGCCAGCAAGTTATGCTTTTTGAACGTGACACGCTTTTTCACCTCTTCGGAAATCCGGTAGCTGAGCGTGTCTTTGACGAAGTATTTGTCCACAAGCTCTTTCGGACAATCTTGCAAGGAACGGTCTGTATACACGCCTTGCTTTGCCTTGGACAAAGCGCCCTCATCGATATCCGATGCCAGCACGGTAGCATCCAGACGCTTGCGCAGCAAAATCAGGGAGAGCGTGTACGGTTCTTCGCCAGTGGAGCAAGCCGCGCTCCAGCACTTGACACGCGACGATTGCTTGGCAAGCCGCGGCAAAATTTTGTTCTCCAGCACCTCCCAACGACCTGGGTTGCGGAAAAACTCGGAGACGTTGATCGTCATCCGATCGAGAAACTCGTAAAAAAGCTCCTTGTCCTTTGCAATCGCATCAAAATATTGGACAAACGTGCCGTAGCCCCGCTTTTGCCGCAACGAAGTCAGGCGCCGCTTCATCTGTGCTTCCTTGTAGAGGGCAAGATCAATTCCGGTCATTTTTTTAACGCTTGCAATAAATTGGAGAAAGTCTTTATCTTCCATTCAGAATCGTACCCCCTTTCATACCTGTTGTTCATCATTTCGCTATCGTTCGCCAAATTCCTATCCATTTCGCGGGAGTTTTTGACGAAAAAAAGAAAAAACCCCAAAAAGGGGTTTTTGTGGTGATATCTTAGATCCAGCGTTGGATTGTTTTCTCGAAGGAGAGAACTTCTTCAGCGGAGAACCAGAGACCGATTTCACGCTCAGCGCTTTCTGGGGAATCGGAGCCGTGGATGATGTTCATGCCAACGGAAGTAGCGAAATCGCCACGGATTGTGCCGGAAGCTGCATCTACTGGGTTTGTTTTGCCCATCATAGCACGAGCTGTGGAGATCACGTTGTTACCTTGCCATACCATAGCGAATACAGGACCGGAAGTGATGAAGTCAACCAGTTCGCCGAAGAATGGGCGCTCTTTGTGCTCAGCATAATGTTCTTCAGCCAGTTCGCGGCTTACAGTCATCAGCTTAGCGCCAACGAGTTGGTAGCCTTTTTTCTCGAAACGGGATACGATTTCTCCGATCAGGTTACGTTGTACGCCGTCAGGTTTTACCATAAGGAATGTTTTTTCCATTGTAAGTATGCCTCCATCAAAGCTATGTATTGGTGTATACAACACCAACGAAAATTTTATCAAAACTGGGGTGGTCAAGCAACAGTCAGACCGTTAAAATCTCATTAAAATTTGCGATCGACGATAAAATTAGCAATTCCTGTCAACGATGTTTTTGCCTGCGTATTGGGCAAATCGCTTATAATGGCATGCGCGCGGGCAATATAGCGCTCGGCCAGCCGCTGGGAAAATGCGATTCCTTCGTCAGCCCGCACCAGGCGAATCGCTTCGTCCGTGTGCTCCCAAAACGTATTTTCCTTGATCCACTCCTGGAACTGTCCGCTCGCCTTGCCATGAAAAGCGGTGTAAAGGGCTGGCAGCGTGATGTTTCCATGCAAAAGGTCGCTCCCCGCCGGTTTTCCCAACTGCTTCTCCGTTCCGGTGAAATCGAGAATGTCATCGGTAATTTGAAAAGCCATCCCCACGTTGTACCCGTACCAGTACATTTTGCGTACCAGCTCTTCAGTAGCACCGCTGGCAACGGCACCCAACTGACAGCTGATCGCAATGAGCAGCGCCGTTTTCCGCTTGATTCTGCGCAAATACGTCCGGAAGTTTTGATCCCAGTTGTTCAAATCCTTGACTTGCTCGATCTCGCCTTTGCACACCTCGACAATCGCTCTGGACAAAATCTGGTGCAGCTTCGGATTCGGCAATTGGGAAGCGACTGCAAGCGCACGGGCGAAAATGTAATCGCCTGCGTACATCGCCACCTTGTTGTCCCATTTCATGCGCACCGTGTCTTTGCCCCGTCGCTTGTCGGCGTCATCAATGACGTCGTCGTGCACCAGCGAAGCCATATGAATCAGCTCAAGCGGCACAGCTACGTGCTTCAATACTTTTACATCGTACTTGCCCCATTTGCCTCCGAGCAGCACAAAAACCGGACGAATGCGCTTTCCCCCAGCTTTAAGCAAATGAGTCGAGGACTGATACAGTTCCCGCACATCCGTATCAATCGATTTTTCCAGCTCATCTTCAATGTACTGGACATCCTTTTTCATCTTGAAGTAAATATCGACTAGGTTCATCCGTTATCCGTTCCACCTATCTCGCAAGCGTAATATTGGTCTTGTGGCCATCCGCCTGCCACAACTCGACTGTCGCGGGTGCCGCAAGAAGCCCCAGCTCTGCCGCGCATCGGTAATAATACTCCAGTCCTACCCGCTGCACTTCGCCAAAATCGTGTTGCAGTCCCGCGAAGTAACGAAGCCACTCCTCTTTTGTCCCGCCAAAATGCGTGCATACGTAATCGACCAACGGGCCAGGATTTGCTTTCGTCTTCTTCTTGCTCGTCAAAAAAGAGGCGTGCACTTCCGCAATCAACGCAAAATGCTCGTCAATCACCTCGCGTCGCAGCGCCCAAATGGCAAACGTCATGGAATAGCCTGTGAAGCGGTGCCACAATTCGCCGAGATCGTATACGTGCAGCTCACCAGCTGTCCGCTCTGCGGTAATCGCATCATCGCCAATGAGCAGGGCAGCATCCGCATCTTGCAGCATGTGTGCGAGATTCGGCTCTTGTGTAACGTAGGTGATCTCGTAATCGTAAAACTTGTGGAGAATGATTTTCAGCAAGTTCACTGTCGTTGCCGACGTGTTGGTCAGGGCAATTTTGGCCCCGTTCAGTTGCTCAATCGGCTTTTTGCTGAATAAGAAAAGGGAGCCTACTCTCCCGTTGGCACTGACAGACAGGTCTGCCAATGCCACATATTGGGAGGCATGCTCAGCATAGCTAAACGAGGAAATCGGCCCCATGTCAATCTCGCCTTTGGCCATCGCCAGATTCAACTGGGCAGGCACCTGGCGGATGAACGCGATGCGATCCTCGAATTTTGCTTGTTCAAAATAATAGTAAACAGGCAGTACGTTGGTATACAAGATTTGCCCGATCCGCAAAGACTTTTGCATGCGTCTATTCCCCCCAACGCCGAAACAGCGAATGTGGTACATCAAGTGCATCCAAAGCTTTCCCCACGACAAAATTAATCAAGTCATCCATCGTTTGCGGTTTTTGATAATAACCAGGCATGGCTGGCAAGATCCGCACACCCAGCTTGCTCAATGTCAGCATGTTTTCCAGCTGGATCGCATTGAGCGGCGTCTCCCGCGGAACGAGGACCAGTCGTCTGCCTTCCTTGATCATAACGTCAGCGACGCGTTCCAGCAAATTGCCCGAAGCGCCGTGTGCAATCCCGGAAACCGTTCCCATCGAGCACGGAACCACGATCATGCCGTCGCAGCGATACGATCCGCTCGCCGCCGGGCAGTTGAAATCGCGAAGCCCCCAGTAGTGCAGCTCTCCCGGGAAGGATTGTTGCAGCTTTTCTCGCAGCAAACCTTCCCGGTCGTCTGAATGCCAGTCCAGCTCATCGTGAAAGACTTGCCAGCCTGCCTCGGTAATCATCAAGTGAACGATATGACCTGCGCGCAAAAGCTCGGTCACCACACGCACACCGTAAATCGCGCCACTTGCCCCTGTAATTCCGACTACCCATTTTTGTTGGCTCATGCGATCACCAGATCAATCATAGTAAACACGAACATGACTACGCTCAAAATGCCGTTCATGTTGAAAAACGCAACGTTTACTTTGGACAAATCCGTCGGCTTCACCAGCGTGTGCTCGTAGATCAGGATCGCACCGGAAATGAGTACGCCGAGCAGGAACCAGATCGACAAGTCAGCCACTACATACAGCGACATCAGTCCAACAAAAGTGATGATGTGGCACAGTCTCGCCACAACCAAGGCGCTGGCAACCCCAAAGCGGCTCGGCATGGAAAACAGCCCTTCCTTGCGGTCAAAGTCAGCATCCTGGCAGGCGTAAATAATATCGAAGCCCGCCGTCCAAAACAGAACGGACACAAACAGGAGCAAGCCAACCGCGTCTACCTGGCCTGTCGTGGCGACCCATCCTCCCAACGGTCCGAACCCGATTGCTACTCCCAAAACAAAGTGGCACAGCCAGGTGAAGCGTTTGGTGTAGGAATACAGCACCAGGACAAACACAGCAAGCGGCAACAGCTTGACTGCCAAATCGTTCAACTGGAACGCCGCAATGAACAGCACGGCGAACGAAACGACGATAAACAAAACAACTTCCAGGACGGAAATAAGCCCCGCCGGAATCGCTCGTGTAGCTGTCCGCGGGTTTTTGGCGTCAATGACGCGGTCAATCAGCCGATTCAACGACATTGCTGCACTGCGCGCCCCGACCATCGCAACCGTCACCCAGAAAATCTCCATCCAGGTCGGCCACGCCTTCTCCACTACAATACTTCCCAAAACCGCCCCCATAAAAGCAAACGGCAAAGCAAACAGGGAATGCTCGAATTTTATCATTTCCAAGATGATTTTCAATTTACGTAGACCCATCTATGACACTTCCTATCTACTGAAAAAATACCGTTGTTGTCGAGGCGCGGTTACGGCTTCGTGCCCATGTGCAGCGCAGATACGCCGCCCATGAACAGCTTGACTTGAACCGGGTCCAAGCCTGCTTTTCTAAACATCCCGGCAAGCTCGCGACTATCCGGAAAATTGGTCAGCGAGTGCGGAAGCCAGGCATATTCCTCGTATTTGTTCACGGTCATTTTCGCAATCAATGGCAAAATTTTATAGAAGTATAAGTAAAATAGCTTGCGATACGGAATGAATGGAGGCTTGGACACTTCCAAAGAAACGACTTTCCCGCCCGGTTTGACTACGCGCGCCATTTCGTTGAGCACTTGCTGCACATCCGGAACGTTGCGCAGGGCAAACCCGATCGTGGCAAAATCGAATGTATTATCCTCGTAAGGCAAATTCATCGCATCGGCATTCACCAGCTTGACGTTGTTGCTGACTCCCTCATTCGCCACCTTGTACGCGCCTACATCCAGCATGTTCTGGCTGAAGTCGAGCCCGACCACCTGGCCCTCTTTCCCCACCGCTTTGGCAAGCGCGATCGTCCAGTCCGCCGTGCCGCAGGCTACATCCAATGCGGTATGGCCCGGTTGAATGTTCATCTGCTTCATGGTGTAGTTGCGCCAGGCCAGATGGCTGCCAAAACTGATGACGTTGTTCATTTTGTCGTAGTCGCTCGCGATGCTTTCAAATACGGAGTGAACGTATTTTGCCTTCTCGTTCATTTGTGTCTGGTCCACTAGGCTACATCTCCTCAATAACTCGTTTCAGGCGATTCACTCGATGGGAGTAACGAGCTGTTATGGAAGCAAGCACATTGCGTGTTTCTGCTGGCAGCGAACGCACCATTTGCTCGCACATGCCGATCATTTCCATGGCTTTCATCTCAACGCCCGACAGTACCTGGGCAAGCGTAGCACCCGGTTTTTGCAGCAAAAAACGAGCAAAACCAAAGGGAACCTGCTCTTGCCACTTGATTTGCTCCCACTCTCCGATAACGCTTTCTACCTTGGCCGTTTCTTTCATCAGATCGACCCACAGACGGCGGCGATCATCCGAATCGGCATACTTCTCTACGATTGCTACGTACAAACCTGTGTCGATGGCGTTGCGCAATTCCCAGTACTCTTCATCCGACAAGCTTCTGGAATCGCGTCCCGCAATGTACAGCTTCATTTTGGCTTCATTCACGCGCTGAATGGCTCCGGACAACACTTGAATCGCTTCAATCTCGCCCGTTTCCGCCAGCAGGTTGTAGTAGCGGCTGCTGTAGTAATCTCCGGCGAGCACAGTCAACTGTCTGTTTCGCTCTGCGCTCAAGGAATGTTCGTATTGATTTTCCACATTTTCATGCATGTCCAGTCCCAGCTGGACAAGTCCAGTCGCTGTGCAGAAAATGGATGCCCGTTCCTTCGTCATGCCTTGCTCCAGCAAAAACAAATACAAGAGTTCCAGGCGATTCTCCGCCATGGAAGGAACGTCCACGTAATATTCTACATAGGAATGGGTGGTTCGCTTGTAGATCTGCTCGATGATTGATCGAACCTCTTCTACATAGGGGGTATGTTCTTTGCTCATGCGTCCTCCTCCACAAGCTGCGCAACCTAAAGATGTCTGCCTGTTCCGTACACTTCCGTCTACCTTTACCATCCGGTCAAAAGGCCGTCCTTGCTATCATACCATACTTCTACCATCAGGGACTAATTCTCTCATAAAAATACGGATCGATTCGCACGGGAAATGTGTTTTTCACAAACGAATCCACATCGGGGATCTCCGCCGCCGGTTTGGAAAATGACTTCAAATTCGCCCCAGTTGTTTGAATGGCAACAAGGAGTCTCGACTCTTTTGGCTGTTCGCTTTCTTCCAGCAAACGGAAATACACTTGACCAACATTATCCGTGTGCGTTAGCAAGCCGTATGTCAATCCGTAAAAATCACGATAAACTTGACTTTCATCCACTTTTTCACCCGGTTTCACGATCAAATCGACATAAACCGACGGATTTTCCCATTTTATACGCTTCATTTTATAATGTGTGGGCGTCAATGTAAACAAATCCAGGACATTTCGCTCGCTCAGCTGAACAGGGTGTGATGTCTGAAAAGTGGGCACATCTGCCTGCCTCCATAAAGCACTCGGGACCATCGACAGCATCAGAGCCAGAAAAGTGGAAACAGCGATCGCCATGAGCAGTTGGCGCGGCATAGACATCCCTCCTCTTCACCATTGTACAAACAAAAAAAGCAGGCTATGCCTGCTTTTCCGCTGGAGCTGTTTATTCTGTCGTATCGACAACACCGTGCTGCGAGTAAATGACGGCTTTTCCCCGAACTTTGATGGCCGAAGTATGCTCCGTGAATTGAAAGATCATCACTTCGCCCTTGTCGAGCTTTTCTGTGTGATGAAAACGGGTGTCCGAGCCTCTCGTAAGCCCGATGACATGCACGCCGTTTTCCTTGGCTTTGACGACAAAATAGTCCTGGTTGATTGTTGGCTGTGACAAGTTGTTTCCTCCTGACCAGTGCGTGATGCGCCTCGTCTAGTATGATGTCCCGTCTGTCTCCAAACGGCCCATGATTTTTGCTACATACTTCTGCGTTTCCCGAGGCAGCTGGCTGTACTTTGCCTCCAGCTCCTCGTCACTGTCGATACCCAGACGGCCTACCCGGCCCGGACCTGCATTGTACGCCGCCAGCGCCACCTTGACATTGCCGTCGTAGCGGTCGAGAAGCGATTTCAAATATTTCGTTCCACCCGCCAGGTTTTCATCCGGGTCGTATGAATTGCGGACACTCATCGCCTGTGCTGTTTTGTCCATCAGTTGCATCAAACCTTTGGCACCCGCTTTGGACACGACATTCGGATTGAAATTCGACTCGGCTCTGACGACTTCCCGGATCAGATCGGGATCGACGCCAAGCGATTTGGCGGTTCGTTCAATTTTCTCCAAAATAGCTCCGGGAGCAACCGCTGCTCCTTTTTCCATCGTCGGATTCAACTCTGACTCATAGTCTGCGGCCAGCTTCCATTCTCTGCTGCCGTCGAGCTTGGCCAAAATCTCTTGCGAGGAGATGACGCGCTGTCCTTGCGCCAACTGTGATTGCAACACGTCAGAAAAGAGATCCTGCTCCTCGTAGGACAAGGAGGAAGCTGCGCGATTGCTTGAATAGGATTGCTGTGTTGATTGTAAATACGGCTGAAGCGATACAGGCACCTTCATGGCACTAAACAACCCTTCCCTTGCTTGTCTCCCTACTATTATAAAAAAGAAAGATCAGGAAGCCAATAGCAAAAATGGCAATTGTCAAGAAATCGAGTAGGAGGGGGCGACT
>NZ_DOTK01000069.1:0-45910 GCF_003521185.1 Brevibacillus sp. | reverse complement strand
GTATTCAGTTTTGAAGGAACAAGAAGAAAAGCTGTATTCCCGATTACTTTTGCGAGTAATGGAGAATGCAGCTTTTTTTGTATGAGAAAACAGGTTACTCGTCATCGTTATCAAACGCACTGCCTTGCCAGAATGAAGAGTTATTTTGCCTAATCTGTTTCATAATAAATGTGGGATAAGCCGACTGATGATGTTCCAGAAAAAACTCAATGAGAAAACGTTCTGCCAGACCGTGTGACAAGACAAGCTCTCCCCACCACTCTGTTTCATATCTGCAAAGCATGCTCAACAAATACAGAAGCAGGTAATGGCTGGCCCAGTCAGGAAGAGGCAAAGAATCCGGAGAGCTATTCCAGAAGAAAAGACGGTGTTTATGCAAACGGAATAAAGGGTGTCGGTCCAGTTGCAGGAAGCTGGATCGAGGAAGGAGCAGCTGCTTGGAGTTCCCGTCTTGCCAGCGGAGTTCCAGTTGGAGATCGCCAGGTGAGACCCTGTTTATGTATTGGATAAAAGTCTGAGGAGAGTATGCCAAAGAGCCGTCTGTGATTTCGGGAAAAGCCACATGGAGCCACTGCTGCCTGTTAGAAGATTGGTTGGAAGCTTGTTTAGAAGGTGGCTCACATTCATGCCATTCCAGTTGCAGCCAGTGTTTTGGCTGTTCGGACAGTGTCGAGTAAGCATCACTGACCACGGGCATGGAAGAAAACAAGTCGTGCACCGAATAGCGATCCTGCATAGGGGAAAGATGAAACAGTTGCGCCAGCAAAGCGAAAAACCCTTCCTTTTGTGGGCGAAGCTCATCTTCCAGTAGCAGGTACGTGTTTCTTTTCAGCTTTCGCGTAGTGACACCGTGCTGGAGCACTCGGCTGTTTTGCGGATACGATGGGTCGCGAGTCAAAAGCATTCCCTTTAACAGATGGGAGCATCCATAAAAGAGCAGCAACGGCTGGATGGACAGGTCTGCTTTTGCAGCAGTCGTATAATATTGCCTGGCTTGTTTCCACAAAAAGAGGAAGCGGGAGCTTTGGTGAAAGGCCAGACGCTCAGCATGCTCGAAGCCCATACCGTCGTAGCAGGCAGTCAAATATTTTCGGGCTGTTGGTTCTGTTTCAAAATAGCGGAACAGGTTCCATTCAGGGTTCATTGCAACCACCTTTCATTAACTTTCGTGATCTGATTATCTGCACTCGTTATTTTTTTGATTTATCTGTCTAATACACTCTATACCCGAACGTTTTACACATTCCTTGACAGTAAATTATGCCGTTTGTTACACTGTCTTAAAATATTTGCCGAGAGGGGCTTTCTACTGTGCGGGAAGATAAATTTGTCAAAGAAGGACTAACATTTGATGACGTGCTGCTTATCCCAGCAAAATCCGAGGTTTTGCCAAGAGATGTCGATCTTCGGGTAAAGCTCAGCGAGACAGTTAGTCTGAACATTCCTTTGATCAGTGCCGGGATGGACACGGTAACAGAATCAGCACTCGCGATCGCGATGGCCCGCCAAGGCGGCATTGGCATCATCCATAAAAACATGACGATTGAGCAGCAGGCGAGCGAGGTAGATCGCGTAAAGCGCTCGGAAAGTGGCGTCATTACCAACCCGTTTTCTTTGAGCCAGGATCATACAGTAGCAGAAGCGGACGCTCTGATGGGCAAATACCGCATTTCCGGCGTGCCGATTGTCGATGAAGAAAAGCATCTTATCGGGATTTTGACCAACCGTGATCTGCGCTTTGTTCATGACTACTCGACACCAATCAAAGAAGTGATGACAAAAGACAATCTCGTGACTGCTTCTGTAGGAACAACGCTCCAGCAAGCAGAAGCGATTCTTCAAAAGCACAAGATTGAAAAGCTGCCACTGGTTGATGAGAACAATATTTTGCGCGGACTTATCACCATTAAAGATATCGAGAAGGCGATTCAATATCCGCAGGCAGCCAAGGACCCACAGGGACGCTTGCTGTGTGGCGCGGCGGTCGGTGTATCTGCTGATACGTTCGAGCGTGCAGCGGCGCTTGTACAGGCAGGTGTGGATGTCCTGGTGGTCGATACAGCACATGGACACTCCAAAGGTGTAATCGAAACCGTAAAAGCCATTCGCAAAGAGTATCCAAACTTGACGATCGTAGCGGGAAATGTTGCGACAGGACAAGCTACCCGCGATCTGATCGAAGCTGGCGCATCTGTTGTAAAAGTCGGTATCGGTCCGGGTTCCATTTGTACTACTCGCGTCGTAGCAGGTATCGGTGTACCGCAAATTACCGCGATTCACGATTGTGCCCAGGTAGCTCGCGAGTACAATATTCCAATTATTGCCGACGGCGGTATTAAATACTCCGGCGATTTGCCAAAAGCGATCGGTGCTGGCGCTTCTGCGATCATGATCGGCAGTCTGTTTGCCGGAACGGAAGAAAGTCCAGGCGAATTTGAGATTTTCCAAGGCCGCCGTTTCAAGGTATACCGCGGCATGGGCTCGATTGGCGCTATGAAAGCAGGAAGTAAAGACCGTTACTTCCAGGAGAACGAACAAAAGCTTGTTCCAGAAGGAATCGAGGGCCGCGTTCCTTACAAAGGGCCGTTGGCAGATGTGACCTACCAACTGATTGGCGGTTTGCGTGCAGGGATGGGTTACTGCGGAGCGAAGACGATCGAGGACTTGATCCAGAACTCCCAGTTTGTCCGGATCACGGGAGCCGGCTTGCGTGAAAGCCATCCACATGACGTGCAAATTACCAAGGAGTCACCGAACTACTCGATTTCTTAGTTTATAAGAAAATCCCCCCTTCTAGAAAGAAAGGGGGGTTATTTAATTTGTAGGCAAAAATTTAAAAACTGGTCGCAGTTAACGTACAGCTATCTTCTATAAATAGCGATTTCTCCGTCAGAGGCAATATTTCCTACTATCTTGAGGCGATAGTTCCCTGGGACGACAGATACTGGGTCGGTATAATCAGTATTGCCTTTTGGCGCAGTTAATCTTCCTAATTTAATTGTTTTCTCTACTTTTCCATTCTCGCTTAATTTTTCGATGTAAACTGTTACATCGCAGTTACTATTTGAAGCATCTAATCCAGCGTTAGCCTTTCCAAAGAGATGGAATGTGTCACGGCCAATATATGTACCTCCCTGTGTTACGCTGAAAGACCTCCAGTCAAGTTCAATGCCCATGGTACTAATATCCTTTTTAGTTTGCTGTTCCACTAGGGAATCGGTGTTCCTTTTTTCGACTGCGGCATGAGCAGAAACTGGATTCATAACAACCAAACCAAGAGCGAGTGAAGCAAAAGTGTATAAAACCTTATTCACGAGATAAGCCTCCTTAAATATTGAATATATTACCATATATACCGTAATATAATTTAATTTCAATTATATTTTATATATCCAATCAATTACCTACTAATGAGTCTATCTGGACTTCAATGAGATCGTAATGGTATGTTAAACTTACACTTGGTGCTCAATTACCGTATGAATTTATGACAGAATTGGAGAGTGAGAAGAAACTATGAAGCGAACAACATGGAAAAAGCGACTGACAGGTCTGATCCTTTCTCTCGCAGTGTTTGCAACCGCAATGGGAGGAGCGGCGACGAAGGCCGATGCAGCACCTGCAGCCGATCTACAACTGGCAGCGAAATCTGCCATTCTATTAGAGGCATCAACAGGAAAAATATTGTACAGTATGAATCCAGATGCCTCACTGCCACCTGCCAGCATGAGTAAGATGATGGCGGAATACCTGGTGCAAGAAGCAATCAAGGAGAAGAAAATCAGCTGGGATGAGAAGGTGCCCGTAAGTGAGTATGCCTTCTATGTGGCAAGAATCTCCGATACGTCTGGCGTATACCTAAATCTAGGTGAGTCCTTCACAGTCAGAGAGCTGTACAATGCGATGGCTGTCGTTTCTGCTAATGACGCAACTGTACTGCTTGCTGAAAAGATTGCGGGCAGTGAAGCAAACTTCGTGCAGATGATGAACAAGAAGGCTGCAGAGTTTGGTATGAAAAACACGTCTTTCGTAACATCTAGCGGTTTGCCAGCCAACGAGTTGGGACCATATTCCGTTAAGACAGATCAAGTGGAAAACCTGATGTCTGCTCGTGATTCGGCCATCCTCGCTAGAAACCTGATTCGTGATTTCCCAGAAGCTTTGGAAGTATCCAAGATCCCACGGTTTACGTTCCGTCCCGGTTCTAAAAATGAGCTGAAAATGGCGAATAACAACTGGATGCTGCCTGATCTCCCGAATTACTATCAAGGTGTAGACGGATTAAAGACTGGTTATACCCAAGCAGCAGGCAATTGTTTTACTGGTACGGCCGTTCGTGATAACATGCGCTTGATTTCTGTTGTCATGGGAACAGACAGCAAAACAAAGCGCTTCGTAGAAACCAAAAAGCTTTACGACTACGGTTTCAGCAATTTCAAATTAACCAAGCAGTTGGACAAGAATGCTTCTGTAAAAGGCTTTGAAACTGCACCTGTAAAGAACGGGGTAGAACTGACAGTACCAGCAGTAACAGGCAGCGAAGTAAACGTACTGACCAAAATTGGCGGGGAAGCAAAATTCACCCCAACAGTTACCTTCCAAGACTTGAACGCGCCAATCAAGCAAGGCCAAGTAATCGGTAAGCTCGTACTGAAAGAAGAAGGGGCAAAAGACACCGATTACCTCCAGCCGGAAGACGCGGCAAAAGCAGGCGTGGATGTAGTGGCAAGCCAAGAGGTGGAAGAGGCGAGCTGGATTCGTTTGTTCTTCCGCAGCATCATTCAATTTTTCAGCAACTTGTTCAGTAGTGGAACAGGAAATTAAATAATAGTTGTTTTCCCCCTCATCTATCGTTTACAATGACGGTAACAAGGAACCATAACAGAGCATAACAGTTACGGTTCTGACTTCATGATGTAGGGGGAATTTTCATATGGTACAAGTAGGAACGTCCCGCGTAAAAAAAGGTATGGCTGAGATGCAAAAAGGCGGCGTTATCATGGACGTCGTAAATGCTGAGCAAGCAAAGATTGCTGAAGCTGCTGGCGCCGTAGCTGTTATGGCGCTGGAACGCGTACCTTCTGATATCCGTGCTGCTGGCGGAGTAGCCCGTATGGCTGATCTGGGCATTGTGGAGGAAGTTCTGAACGCTGTTTCTATCCCTGTTATGGCAAAAGCTCGTATCGGACATTTTGTCGAAGCCCGCGTACTGGAATCAATGGGTGTAGATTACCTGGATGAAAGTGAAGTTTTGACCCCAGCCGATGATTTGTACCACATCAACAAAAAAGACTTCACTGTGCCGTTCGTATGTGGTGCGCGTGATCTGGGCGAAGCGCTTCGCCGCATCGGAGAAGGAGCTTCCATGATCCGCACAAAAGGTGAGCCAGGGACCGGGAACATCGTAGAGGCAGTTCGCCATATGCGCACGATGATGGCTCAAATCCGCAAAGTGCAGGCGATGTCTTACGATGAGCTGATGGCAGAAGCGAAAAATCTCGGTGCTCCATACGAACTGCTGGAACAAGTACATCAAACTGGCAAACTGCCTGTCGTGAACTTCGCGGCTGGTGGCGTAGCTACCCCGGCAGATGCGGCACTGATGATGCAATTGGGCTCTGACGGCGTATTCGTCGGCTCAGGTATTTTCAAATCGGAAAATCCGGAAAAATTCGCGCGGGCAATTGTCGAGGCAACTACCCACTACACAGATTACGAGCTGATCGCACGCGTATCAAAAGGCTTGGGCAGTGCGATGACGGGAATCGAGATTTCCAAAATCCGCGAAGCTGATCGCATGCAAGAGCGCGGCTGGTAAGGTGAGTCAAATGAAAATCGGTGTACTCGCGCTGCAAGGGGCTGTGGCAGAACACTTGCGCATGCTGGAGGAAGCAGGGGCGACAGCCGTTCCTGTCAAAAAAGCAGAGGAACTCGCAGACCTCGACGGATTGGTTCTCCCAGGCGGAGAGAGCACGACGATCAGCAAGCTGATGCATAAGTACGGATTCATGGATGCGCTTCGTGAGTTCGGAAGCGCCGGAAAGCCAATCTTCGGCACTTGCGCGGGAGCGATTCTCTTGGCTAAGCAGATTCAGGGGCAGGATGAATGCCATCTGGGGCTGATGGATATCAAGGTGGAGCGGAACGCGTTTGGTCGGCAAAAGGAAAGCTTCGAGGTGACAATGCCTGTAGCTGGTGTCGGTGCAGATTACCCGGCAGTGTTTATCCGCGCTCCTTACATCGTAGAAGTCGGAGAAAATGCTGAGGTGCTTGCCAAGTACGATGAAAAGATCGTCGTTGCCCGAAACGGTCACTACCTGGCGGCTGCTTTTCACCCGGAATTGACCGAAGATGCACGGCTGCACAAATATTTCCTCGAAATGGTCAAAGAGTACAGAAGCTAAAGCCCACCAATAAACATCCTCGAAAGAAGATCGGCATGAACAAGATGCCGGTCTTTTTTTGTATGAAGATCATCGCGGAGTAGCCTTTACATACGTATAGAACCTGTAGTACAGTTAACAATAGAAGTATGCATGAATGAGAATGCGATGATGAGAACAAGTACCTCATGAAGAATCTGGTGCAGAGAGTCGGTGGTGGGTGCAAACCGATCCGGTCTGTGGGGGAATCCATCTCGGAGTGGCAAAGGAATGAACTTTGTCCGGAACCGTCCCGTTACGACGGATTGAGTGGATACATGTGCAGTCTTGGCGTGTATCAACGAGGGTGGCAACGCGGGTATACAACACTCGTCCCTTATGGGGACGGGTGTTTTTTGCATTTTATTATCGATTCGGAGGGATTCGAACATGTTGGACGTAAAAGTATTGCGTCAGGATTTGGAAGAAGTAAAACGCCGTTTGGCGCATCGCAACGAAGATATTTCCGCTCTGGATCAGTTTGCAGAAGTGGACGAAAAACGCCGTCAAGTCATTCAGGAAGCGGAAGCTCTGAAAAATAAACGCAACACGGTATCTGAGCAAGTAGCCGTCATGAAACGGAACAAAGAGAACGCCGACCATTTGATCGCGGAAATGAAAGAAGTAAACGAGCGCATCAAAGCGTTGGATGAGGAACTGCGTGGGCTGGATGAACAGCAAGAACTGATTTTGCTGAGCTTGCCTAACCTGCCACATGAAAGCACACCAATTGGTACTTCGGAAGATGACAACGTGGTGGCTTGGACGTGGGGCGAGCCTCGCAACTTTGGTTTTGAGGCGAAACCACACTGGGAAGTAGCCAGCAAGGCAGGGATTCTCGATTTTGAAACGGCAGCGAAGGTAACCGGAAGCCGCTTTGTCTTTTACAAAGGACTGGGAGCGCGTCTGGAGCGGGCGTTGATGAACTTCATGATGGATCTCCATTCCAATGAACACGGATATGAAGAAGTCATCCCGCCATTCATCGTGAACCGCGCGAGCATGACCGGAACCGGACAATTGCCTAAGTTTGAAGAAGATGCTTTTAAACTGGAAGGTCCGGATTACTTCCTGATTCCTACCGCAGAGGTGCCAGTGACGAACATGCACCGCGACGAAATCATGGATGGAGCAGACTTGCCGAAATACTATACGGCGTTCAGTGCTTGTTTCCGTTCGGAAGCAGGTTCGGCAGGGCGCGACACGCGCGGTCTGATTCGTCAGCACCAATTCAACAAAGTCGAGCTGGTGAAGTTCGTCAAACCGGAAGATTCCTACGATGAGCTGGATAAACTGGTGAAAAATGCGGAGAAGGTGTTGCAGCTGCTTGGACTGCCATACCGCGTGCTGAGCATGTGTACCGGAGATCTCGGATTTACTGCGGCGAAGAAATTCGACTTGGAAGTTTGGATTCCAAGCTACAATACGTACCGGGAAATCTCGTCGTGCTCGAACTTCGAGGACTTCCAGGCTCGCCGTGCCAATATCCGTTTCCGCCGCGATACAAAATCGAAGCCGGAATTTGTGCACACTTTGAACGGATCGGGTCTTGCGATCGGCCGTACAGTAGCAGCCATTTTGGAGAACTACCAGGAACAAGACGGTTCCATCACCATTCCGGAAGTTTTGCGTCCGTATATGGGTGGAGTAGAAAAAATCTCCCCGAAATAAGCGAGCAAAGAAACGCATAAAAGCATATGGAAAAGCAAAGCAGCCTTCTGATTCTGACGGGTCAGGGGCTGCTTTGTTTTTGCCAAAAAGAGCTGTAAATCAAGGACAAGGGCATGTTTTGATAAAATGTGTTCTAATACAGTGTGATTTTTTTGAAAATTGTGTTGCGCTGTATTAGTGTCTGTTATATAATAAAAACAAATTTAAAGAATATTGTTTTAATACAGATATGGAGGGAAAGAAAATGGACTGCTATCGGTGTGAAGGAAACGGCGAACAAAATTGCCCAAGATGTGGAGGCGTTGGTCACGATGACAACGGAGCGGCTTGCCATCATTGTTTGGGAGATGGGCATGTGAGTTGCAGTCATTGCAGCGGCAGCGGATATCAGGATTAGATCATTTTTTTTGCACCCACTGTACTATAATAACTTTTCGAAAACGAATCTGTACCATAATAATTCGGACGTTATCAAGGATGGTGACCAGTTTTGACTACGATTCCAACTAATCCATATCCGCTGGAGATTCAGATCACTGGCGAGATGCATTCCGGCTATCAGGAAATCCTCACGCCAGAGGCGGTTCAATTTGTGATCAAGCTGGAACAAAAGTTTGGCGACAGACGGCAGCAACTGCTTGCCGATCGCAAGGAACGTCAGCTGAAAATTGATGCGGGACAACTGCCTGACTTTTTGCCGGAAACAGCCGAGATTCGCAACGGAGATTGGACGGTTGCTCCACTGCCGCATGATCTTTTGGATCGAAGAGTGGAGATCACCGGGCCATCTGGCGACCGCAAAATGGTGATCAATGCGCTGAACTCAGGCGCTCGCATGTTCATGGCCGATTTTGAAGATGCCAATTCGCCTACATGGGAAAACTCGATCCAGGGACAGATCAACATGAAGGACGCGGTTCGCCGCAACATATCATACACCAGCCCGGAAGGAAAACAGTACACCCTGAATGAGAAGACGGCTGTATTGATCGTACGGCCGCGTGGCTGGCACCTCGATGAAAAACACATACTCCTTGACCAACAGCCGATTTCCGGCAGCCTGCTCGACTTTGGGCTTTATTTTTACCACAACGTCGATGCTTTGATCGCGAACAAGACGGCCCCGTATTTTTACTTGCCGAAGCTGGAAAGCCATCTGGAAGCGCGCCTCTGGAACGATGTGTTTGTTTTCGCCCAGGAAGAACTGAATATTCCGCGGGGGACGATTCGTGCGACGGTGCTGATCGAAACGATTCTCGCTGCTTTTGAAATGGATGAAATTTTGTATGAGCTGCGCGAGCACAGTGCGGGATTGAACTGCGGGCGTTGGGATTACATTTTCAGCTACATTAAAAAGCTGCGCAATAGCCCGGATGTCATTACGCCTGACCGGGCACAAGTGACGATGACGGTTCCGTTCATGAAAGCCTACACCACTTTGGCGGTGAAGACTTGCCACAAACGCCAGGCACCTTGCATTGGCGGAATGGCAGCGCAAATTCCGGTGAAAAACGACCCGGTCAAAAATGAAGAAGCGATTGCCAAAGTACGTGCCGACAAAGAGCGGGAAGCATACGACGGGCACGATGGTACATGGGTAGCTCATCCGGCATTGGTGCCAGTTGCCATGGAGGTTTTCAATCGTTTGATGAGAGAACCGAACCAGATCTGGTATAAGCGCGAGGACGTGCAGGTGCAGGCAAGCGACCTTCTGGCTGTACCCGAAGGCACGATCACAGAGGAAGGCGTTCGTACCAACATCAGTGTCGGGTTGCAATATATCGAGGCATGGCTTCGTGGCTTTGGGGCTGTTCCGATCCACAATCTGATGGAGGATGCGGCGACGGCAGAAATCTCCCGTGCACAAGTATGGCACTGGATTCGTCATCGACATGGCGTTCTTCAGGATGGCAGAAAGATCACGGAAGGCTTGGTGAAACAGTGGCTGAGCGAAGAATTGCAAGCGTTGAAACAAGCGATTGGCCAGGAGCGTTATGAAAACAGCAAATTCCAGGTCGCGGGCGAGCTTTTCTTGCGGCTGGTGACGGAAGACGATTTTGAAGATTTTCTGACTGTGCCGGGCTATCGCTATCTCTAAATAAAACAATAAAAATGGGTGGGGGAAACGAAAATGAGCAAACAAACAAAACAGGAAGCTATTCAACAGATCGAGCAAAGCTGGCAGGGCGAGCGTTTTCAAGGGATTACCCGGACGTACACGGCGGAAGACGTTTTCCGGCTGCGTGGTTCGGTTCAAATCGAGCACACACTGGCTCGTCTCGGAGCGGAGCGGCTGTGGAACTTGCTGAATACAGAGCATCATATCAAGGCGCTGGGGGCATTGACCGGGAATCAGGCGATTCAACAGGTAAAGGCCGGCTTGAAAGCCATTTACCTGAGCGGCTGGCAAGTAGCGGCTGACGCGAACCTTTCCGGACAAATGTATCCTGACCAAAGCCTTTACCCGGCGAATAGCGTTCCTCATGTTGTGAAAAGAATTAACCAGGCATTGCAGCGTGCTGACCAGATTGATCAGTCCGAAGGCGGCACAGATACGTATTGGTTTGCTCCGATTGTCGCTGACGCCGAAGCGGGCTTTGGTGGACCGCTGAACGTGTTTGAATTGATGAAAAGCATGATTGAAGCGGGGGCAGCAGGTGTGCATTTTGAAGATCAGCTGGCTTCCGAGAAAAAATGCGGACATATGGGCGGAAAAGTTTTGATCCCGACGCAGGCTGCTGTCCGCAATCTGATTTCGGCCCGTTTGGCAGCAGATGTCATGGGAGTGCCGACTATCATTGTAGCTCGTACAGACGCTAACGGCGCATTCCTGATCACGAGCGACGTTGACCAGCAAGACCAGCCGTTTTTGACAGGCGAACGGACGCCAGAAGGATTTTTCCGTCTGCGTGGCGGGTTGGATGCAGCGATTGCCCGTGGACTCGCCTATGCACCTTATGCCGATCTGATCTGGTGCGAAACGTCCGAACCAAATCTGGACGAAGCACGCCGATTTGCCGAAGCGATTCATGCCCAGTACCCAGGCAAGCTGCTCGCTTACAACTGCTCGCCTTCGTTCAACTGGAAGAAAAAACTCGACGAGGAATCGATTGCACGCTTCCAGGAAGAGCTGGGCGAGATGGGCTACAAGTTCCAATTCGTGACGCTTGCGGGCTTCCATGCGTTGAACTACGGCATGTTCGAGCTGGCACGCGGCTACCGCGATCGTGGAATGGCTGCTTACTCCGAATTGCAGCAAGCTGAATTTGCCACAGAGGTGAACGGTTATACAGCTACTCGTCATCAGCGTGAAGTTGGTACCGGCTATTTCGATGAGATTGCACAAGTGATTGCCGGCGGAACTTCCTCGACCACAGCACTGACTGGTTCGACAGAAGAAGAGCAGTTTGCGCACCAGTAATCAATGAAACAAAAACGGACTAGGGGGCATGCCTCCTAGTCCTTCATTTTTTGCCGATAGGTTTGTGTGCCTCCCCATTTTATTTTAGGGTAAGCTCGATTTGCTGGCTGTCTTGGCCGCTACGCGACGAACTGCTTTGCCGCACGGACATTCCCCCTCCAGAGGATGGATTGGAGACTTCCAGTGCGATCCGGCTAGTTGTTTCGTTGAGGTCGATTTGCAGTGCTTCTACGCTACCCGCTGGAATGAGCACTGTCTGATCGATGGGAATGCCGTTTGTGTATGCGATGAGTGGTTCTTTTGTATCTGCGTCTTCCACCCTCAGGTTAAGGCTGCGATCGTTAGCGCCCCGGTTGTTAATCATGATGGTCAAAGAGGAATCGGTCCCTCTTCGCGACAGAACGAAGCGCGTTGTCGAGTAGTTGGAGGAATGGTTCGTCGATGCCATGTTTTGTCCCTCTCCTTCCTTATACGGCTTCAATTGTTGGAATGATTGTTTTGCTGCAAAAGATTGAGGATGGTTTCGCGATTTTGCGTTTCTTTCTCCAGCAATTTCTGAAGCAAAGATTCGAATGAGCTGCCCCCTTCGATACAACCACAAGGAGAAGCGCTGCTTCCGCCTCCCTGGTTGGGTGGGCAAAAGCATTTGACTAACTGTAGCAATAACAGGAGCAGAACGGTGTTGTCGCTGAAGTTAATCAAAGTGCTGTTTCCTACCGTGAAGGAATTTCCGTTCGATATCGTATTGGCGGAGTTGTTGGCAGAGCTGGCGATCCCGTTTGCTGTGCTGGTCAGAGCGCTGTCGTGATTAAAAGTATTATTGGAAGTGCTCAGGTTCGCCGAATCATTGCGGGCGCAGCTGGTAGAATCAAGGGTACTGTTGGCGTTGCTGTTGTTGTCATTTGTGGAAGAGTTATCTGCCGAACTGGTATTGGTCGTTGTGTTGTCGCCTGTAGTGGCTGTGGCGTCGGTATCGGATGTATTGTCCGAGTCACTGGTGCTTGTAGATGAATTGTCGCCCGTAGTGGAAGTGCTTGGCCCGGCGGAAGAGGTTGCATCGGTATCGGAAGAGTTGGTGGCATCGCTGTTGCTGGTGGACGAATTGTCGCCCGTAGTGGAGGTGCTTGGCCCGGCAGACGAGGTCGCATCGGTATCGGAAGAGTTGGTAGCGTCGCTGTTGCTGGTGGACGAATTGTCACCCGTAGTGGAGGTGCTTGGCCCGGAGGATGAGGTCGCATCTGTATCCGAGTTGTTGGCGGAGTTGCTGTTGCTGGTTGAAGTTTCGTTGGCAGTAGAGCCGCTGTCGGTGTCGGAATTGTTGGTAGAGTTGCTGTTGCTGGTCGAAGTTTCGTTGGCAGTAGAGCCGCTGTCGGTGTCGGAGTTGTTGGTAGAGTTGCTGTTGCTGGTTGAAGTTTCGTTGGCAGTAGAGCCACTGTCGGTGTCGGAGTTGTTGGTAGAGTTGCTGTTGCTGGTGGAGGTTTCGGTAGCAGTAGAGCCGCTGTCGGTATCGGAGTTGTTGGTAGAGTTGCTGTTGCTGGTTGAAGTCTCATTTGCTGTGGCTTCGCTGTCCGTATCAGAGTTGACAGTGGCATCACTGGAGCTGACCGATTTGTCGATGGATTTGGCAATGATACAGCGGAAACGCCGCCTCCTGGAACGACATTTACGCCGCCGTCGCCTTTTGCAGCGATATCGCGATTTCAAACATTTAACCCTTCTTTTATGACACTTGCACTTCCTGCGACATCGTCTTCTTCGTTTGATTCGGCACCGTTTGGAAAGCTTTCTTTTCGCCAATGGTTGTCTCACCTCACATGGCAAAAGTATGGTTATACGAGTAGTATAGGTTGGCAAGGCAAAATGGGAACGGCGTTTGTCCTACTAGAAACGCACACATTTGATGGACATCAAAAATGTGGGTACGGATTGTAGCGCGTTGCCGAGAACACAAAGCAAAACGCATGGCACTGATCAAGCTGAAAAAAGTCAGCGACTGTTTTGCGAAAGAGTACGACCTAATTACAACTCTTGTTTTTATGCGGTTCTCTAGCAGTCAGAGAGCCGCTTTTTGCGTTCCCTTCGCTTTTTCACACAGTCTTAATAGCTTCTTAACAACCCATTTATATCAGTTTCATTTTGGTTGTTTACGATTAAAAGCGAAAAAACCAAAAGATCAAACACAAATAAAAACGAAAAGGGGCCTTAAAGATGAGAGGGAACCAGTTGAGCTGGAAACGAACCGTTGTTGTCATGACATCCTTTTTTCTGCTTGCCGGATGCGCCGCCGAGACGAAATCAGACACTGCTCTGGATGCGTCGCAATTGACCCTGGATCAAATCGTAGAAAAAGCGAAGAAGGAGGGCGAAGTCAACTCTGTAGGGATGCCGGACACGTGGGCAAACTGGGGGGAGACTTGGGGCAATCTCCAGAAGGAATACGGCTTGAAGCATATGGATACCGACATGTCGAGCGCAGAAGAATTGGCCAAGTTTGAAGCAGAAAAAGATAATGCCACAGCAGACATCGGCGATGTGGGCATCGCTTTTGGACCGTTAGCCAAGCAAAAAGGGCTGACGCTGCCTTACAAAACCTCTTACTGGAACGACATTCCCGCCTGGGCAAAAGATGACGAAGGGCATTGGGTGCTAGGCTATACCGGAACGCTGGCTTTTCTCACCGACAAGACAAAAGTGCAAAATCCTCCGAAATCCTGGGCTGATTTGAAAAGTGGAAACTACAAGATCGCGATCGGCGATGTCATGAAGGCGAATCAAGCGCAGTTTGCCGTGCTGGCTGCTGCTTATGCCAACGGGGGAGACGAGAAAAATATCCAACCAGGCGTCGACTTTTTCGCTGAACTTGCCAAAAACAAGCGACTCAGCACGAGCGACCCTAGCCTGGCCAACCTGGAGAAGGGCGAAGTCGAAGTCGCTATCTTGTGGGACTTCAACGCACTCGGGTATCGGGACAAAATCGACAAAAACCGTTTTGATGTCCTCATTCCGGAAGAAGCATCGGTCAGCAGCGGGTACGCTACTTTGATCAATAAATACTCCAAGCATCCGCACGCTGCCATGCTTGCTCGTGAATACATCCTCTCCGACGCAGGCCAGTCCAATTTGGCTCGTGGCTACGCTCGACCTATCCGCGCGAACGCCAAGCTCGATGAATCTGCCAAAGCGAAACTGCTCCCGGAAGATATGTACAAAAATGCCCGTCCTGTGGGCGATCTGACTGCGTGGGAAGCGACGGCCAAAAAACTGCCGCAGCTTTGGCAAGAGCAGGTGTTGATCCATGTCCGCTAACAACAAGCTGGCCATGATTGTGCTGGACGGACTGAGATTCGACACAGCTGTCTCGCACATGGGGTATATGCATCATCTGGTCGAGTACGGCATCGCGGCCCGCTTTCAGGTACGCTCGGAATTGCCGAGTCTCTCTCGTCCTTTGTACGAAGTTCTGTTGACGGGAACCCCTGCGTGGAAAAACGGAATTTCCAGCAATCAGGCGGCGCGGCTTTCGCACCAGGAGAGCCTTTTTCACCTGACGCGGAAAAACGGGATGTCCAACGCGGCTGCCGCTTATGGCTGGGTAAGCGAGCTGTACAACAAAGCGCCGTTCAGTCCGTTTCACGACCGAATCCAGCTGAACACGGAAAGTCCGATCCAAAACGGGATGTTTTACTGGGAAGATCATTACCCGGATACACACTTGTTTGCTGACGCCAACTTTTTGCTGAATGGATACCGTCCGGATTTTCTCTACGTCCACTCCATGAATATCGATGATGACGGTCACAAGTATACGGCTGATTCTGCGCAATATCGTAACCGCGTTCTGGCGGCAGATTCCATCCTGGCAAATGTGCTTCCTGCGTGGATGGATGCGGGTTATCAAATCATCGTGACAGCCGATCACGGGATGACAGCGGATGGGAATCACGGCGGCACCTCCAGCGCTGACCGGGACGTCCCTCTGTTTGTCATCAGCAACCAAGTATCTCCCGGCATTCGCGAGGAGGTTATCCCGCAATTGCAGGTGGCTCCGCTTGCCTGCCAGTTGCTAGGCATCTCCCCTTCGGAAGCGATGCAGCCATTGACCGTATGCGGGCAGAGTAGTAAGACGTCTCCCTGAGGGGGCGTCTTTTCCTCTCAGAAAGGAGCTTTTGCGATGAAACGATTTGCCAGCATGCTTTTGGTCACGACAATTCCGTTCTTTGCGATGATCGCTCTGTTTCTGCTCGTCCCGTTGCTTTCCATGATCGAGGGGAGCTTTCAGGCCGAGGGGGGCGGCGGTTTTACGATCAGTCACTATCAAGAGATTTTTTCCAATCCATATTACTTGCAGGCTTTTGAAAACAGTGTGCTCATCTCGTTCCTGTCGTCTCTTATCGGAATCATCGCTGCTGTTTTCGCTGCCTATGCGATTACCCGTTTCCCGCAGTCTCTGCAACAGCGAGTGCTTGTCATTACCAATCTAACCTCGAACTTTGCGGGGATTCCGCTCGCTTTTGCCTTTATTGTTCTGTTGGGGAATAGTGGTCTGTTTGTATTGCTTGCGAAGCAGCTGGGGATTGATTTTGGCCAGTCCTTTACTCTGTATTCGTGGAGCGGTTTGACGCTTGTTTATGTTTATTTTCAACTGCCTTTGGCAGTGATGCTTTTGTATCCCTTGTATCACGCCATTCAGAAGCAATGGATGGAAGCGGCCGAGCTGCTCGGGGCAAGTCCCTGGCATTTTTGGCTGCGAATCGGTTTCCCGGTACTGTTTCCGGGCATCGTCGGCACATTCAGCATTTTGTTTGCCAACGCAATGGGTGCCTATGCTTCGGCCTACGCGCTCACGGGCAGCAACTACAACCTTGTGCCGATTCGGATTGGCGCGCTTGTCTCCGGCGACATTTTTGCCAGACCGGAGCTGGGTAGCGCTCTCGCCGTACTGCTCGGCCTGACGCTTGCCGCCGCCCTGGTCGTGAACGAGTGGCTGACGCGGAAGATTCGGAGGGATTTGTCTTGAAGCGAATTGGTTTGCCATCCTTGTCGTTTGCGTTGGTCATGCTGTATTTGTTTTTGCCTGTAGCGGCTACCGTACTTTATTCGCTGGCAACCGAGTGGAACAGCACGGTTTTGCCGGAAGGGCTCACGCTAAAATGGTTCGCGGAGCTGTATGGCGATCCCCGATTTTTGCAGGCATTCGGGCGCTCTTTTGTGCTGAGCTTTTTGACGACAGTTGTTGCTGTCGTGATTATCGTCCCGGCCGTTTTCTCCATTGTTGTATACGCTCCCCGGATGGAGAAACTGGTTCAGCTTTTTGTGATGCTGACCTACGCTGTACCTGGCGTCATTATGGCGGTCGGCTTGATTCGTACTTATTCAGGCAACGGGATTCCGATGATCGTTATTACAGCCGGGGCGTATCTGGTCGGTCTGCTTCCGTATCTTTATCAAGGAACGCGAAACAGCCTGCTTGCCCTGCACGCCCGTTCATTGATGGAGGCGGCCGAGCTGTTGGGTGCGAGTCGCTGGCAGGCGTTCGTCCGGATTATCGTGCCGAATATTATGTCTGGAATTTTCGTATCGGCGCTCCTGTCGTTCTCCATCCTGTTCGGTGAATTTGTCCTGATCAACATTCTCGTGGGAGGAAGATACGAGACTCTGCAACTGTATTTGTACAACAAGCTATCGGCAAGCGGGCATGTCGCCAGCGCGATTACTGTCACTTATTTTGTCCTGATGGCGATCATCACCAGCCTGATTGTCAGATTCACACGCCGAAGCTTCGCACGCAAGGAGGTCTCCTGATGAGCTACGTCCAAATCGAACACATGTCCAAAACTTTTCACGGCCAGCACGTGTTAAAGCAACTCGACCTTGCGATTGAAAAAGGCGAGCTGGTTACGTTGCTTGGCCCTAGCGGGTGCGGCAAAAGTACGCTGTTGCGCATCCTCAGCGGTCTGACTGCCCCTGACACGGGCAAGATTTACATTGACGGCAAAGATGTGACTGACGTGTCGCCAAAAGACAGGGAGATCGGCATGGTGTTCCAATCGTATGCGCTTTTTCCCAATCTTACGGTCAGTCAAAACATTGCCTTTGGCCTGGAAATGAACAAAGTCCCGAAAGCGGATATTCGGCTGCGTGTCCAGGAAATGATCGAGCTGGTCGGGCTTGCGGGAAAAGAGCAAAACTATCCGCGCGAACTGTCTGGCGGCCAGCAGCAGCGTGTAGCCCTCGCCCGTTCGCTGGTTACCCGGCCAAAAGTGCTTTTGCTCGATGAGCCGCTCAGTGCCCTGGATGCCCAGATTCGCAAAAACTTGCAAAAACAGCTGCGCACCATCCAACGCGAGCTGAACATGACGACTGTGCTGGTTACGCACGATCAAGAAGAGGCCATGGCTGTCAGTGACCGCATCTACATC
This sequence comes from Brevibacillus sp., assembly GCF_003521185.1. NCBI lineage: Bacteria > Bacillati > Bacillota > Bacilli > Caryophanales > Paenibacillaceae > Brevibacillus > Brevibacillus sp. Next base: position 27,977 of record NZ_DOTK01000069.1, on the reverse strand, counting down.
ATGAACGGCGGCCGTATCGTGCAGCACGGCAGTCCTCATGAGATTTACACCCAGCCACACTCTGAATTTGTCGCTCGCTTCATTGGAAATTACAACGTGCTGACCGCCGAGCAGCTGAACCGAATCGCGCCCGATCTGTCCATTCGGGAGGCAGCCGAGCGGTTCGCCATCCGCCCCGAGACATTTCGTGAACAGCCTGTAACTGCGGAAGACATCCGCTTGACCGGGAAGATTGCTCATGTATCCATGCTCGGCAATGTTACCCGTTACGAACTGAACATTGGCGATGTTTCTGTACTGGTGGACACGCTGCACATGTCCTTCGAGTCCGAGCAGACAGGCACAACCAAAACATTGTATTTATGTCCCAAGGATGTGATTCCGCTCTATGACACTATTGCCTGAAGAACGACAGCAAGTGATTCTGGACGAACTGAACCGACACGGTAAAATTCAGGTGATGAATCTGGCAAAAAGCCTGGCAGTAACACCAGAGACCATTCGACGCGATCTGGACCAGTTGGAACAGCAACGCATGCTAAAACGGGTGTACGGCGGAGCGATCCCTTATCATTTGCCAAAACGAGAGCCGCATTTTGAAAAGAAACAAGCGATCCAACAGGCGGCAAAAACGAAAATCGGCCAAATCGCGGCAGAGCTTTTGTCTGACGGAGACACGATCGCGCTCGATGTCGGAACGACAACACTGGAGCTGGCACGTGCCATCAAGGGCCTCAACCAACTGACGATCGTCACCAATTCGCTCCCTGCTGCCGCTTTGTTGAACGAGTTGCTGGAAGCAAATCAATTCAACGGCCAGGTGATTATGCTGGGGGGTCTGACCCATCCGGCTCAACAATCGGTTGCCGGGGCGTTTACTTGCGAGCTGCTCTCGCGCTTTCATTTTGACAAAGCTTTTATTTCCTGCGGAGGAATCACCGCTGATGGCTTCACCGACTACGACATGGAAGAAACTTTGTGTTCGACCATGATGGTACAGCGCTCGGAGCAAGTTTATGTTTTGGCAGACACATCGAAAATCGGCCAAACGCAATTTTCCCGTATATGCGGCTGGCCGGATGTCAGCGCGGTCGTTTGTGACCAGCCGATGCCGGATGAATGGCTTTCGTCAGGCATTCAAACTACCTGGATAAGCGAACATCCGCTAAGGAGAGACTTCACATGCTGATTGACTATCATCTTCATCTGGAAGAAGGGCCCTATTCACTGCGCTGGCTTGACCGCACCAATGCGGCCCTCGATCACTTTCATCCATTAACCCAACCTCGACATACCCGCGCCTGGCTGCTGGACAGCATGGCGCGATTAAATAACCGCTTGTCTCGCGGGGCATACGACCCGGCCTGGATCGATCTGTATTTGCGTGAGGCACTGAACAAAGGCTTGAAAGAAGTAGGGATTGTCGATCATTTATACCGTTTCCGCGAAGCGCGCCCTTACTTTGAACGGTACATGGAGCTGGGCGATACCGATTTGGGTCGCTTGCAGCGCACTTGGCTTGATCAGGTATGCACGGAGAGCCTCAGCGACTTTTGCGCGGCGATTGAGGCAGCAAAGCCGCATTGGTCGGCAAGCGGCGTGGAGTTGCGGCTGGGGATCGAAGCGGATTATTTTATCGGCGGGGAAAAAGAGTTGGAAAGCTTGCTGACTGGCGCTTCGTGGGATTATGTGATCGGCTCTGTCCACTTTTTGCACGGGTGGGGCTTTGATAATCCCGAGACTCGCCAGTTGTTTGAGCAGCATGACCTGAAACAGCTGTACGCGGACTTTTTCCACACGGTTGAATGTATGATCAGGAGTGAGCTGTTTGATTTTGTCGCCCATCTGGACAATTTGAAAGTGTTCTCCTATCGGCCTGTGGAAGCGGAGCTTGTGCCCCATTACAACAGGATCGCGACTGCTTTGAAAGAAACGAATACAGCGACCGAAATCAATGCGGGCTTGTATTACCGCTATCCCGTTCAGGAAATGTGCCCCAGCCCGGCTTTTCTGGACGTTCTGGTGGCGCATGACGTGCCGCTGACGCTCTCGTCCGATGCGCATTTTCCCGACGATATTGGAAAGTATGTGGCAGCGAATTTGGATACGATTCGTTCGCTGGGGGTGGCGGAGGTTGCTACTTTTTCTGGGCGTCGACGGATTATGAAGGCGATTAGGTAAGTGGCAGGTATTGCAGGCTGCAGGTGAGAGTTGCTTGTAGGAGTTGGAATGGGACAGATGGGATAGGTTGGTGTTTTGGGTTTGGGGTGGTCGCTGGTCGTATATATTGTCTGGATATGACTGGCGGCATGTTTTGATCAGGATCATTTTCGGGATGCGAAAAAACCTTGGAAAGCCAAGGTTTTTTTGCATGGAATTTGCCAAAAGATGTGTACCTGCATATAATAAGAAGGTAGGTGAGGCGTCAGAAGAAGGCTCTTTGCCGCTTTTTGAAACAGTCCATACTTGTCCCCGTAGCTCAGCAGGATAGAGCAACGGTTTCCTAAACTGTAGGTCGGAGGTTCGAATCCTCTCGGGGACGCCATGCAGATGAAAAGCCTTGATTTCTCAAGGCTTTTTCTTATTGAACATGCTATGCCGGTTAAATGCTCACTTCAACTCCTGTAAAACCTACCGCCTAACCTGCCTTCCCCGCCCCCAAACAACCAACACAAGAAGCCCAACCGTCACCATCAAAAAAACATAAGGCACCCCGGCCTCAATCGTCCCGTCAACAACGCCCATGAAATCCATCCACATCTCCTTGTTCAACGTACCAGTAAACATAATCAGCAAATAAAACGCCTCAAATGCCTTATTACTGCGAGTCCAGACACCCATTGCAAGAGCAAGCGAGGGAATAAACAACGCACCAATCCCCCAGGCCAACAACCCGCTCGCATCGCCTTCCACCATATACCGCACGGCAAGACCGCTGCCTGTCAAAACAGCAACGATCAACCCCGCCAGCCACGAAACAGGGATTTGCCTTTGCAGAGGGGCTGGGCTGGAAAAAATGATATCCCTCGTGTTGTAGCGTATCTCTCTAACCCCCATGTTCGACCAAAGCAACACGGGCCAAAGCCAAGCGAGGGGAGCGATGATTCCTTTTGCCAATGGAAGCGGTGCAAACAGCGTAAGAACAATGAACAAAAAGGCAATGGCATACCACCACAGCGGTTGGCCTTTGAGCATGAGCTTTAACTCTACCTTCAACATATCCCATGCATGAAACCGCATCGTTACCTTGCTTAAAGCAGCCGCACGACGATTTGACGATTCAACCCATTTATTTTTGTCATTTTCCGTATCGCTGCTGACTTCCTTGCGAGAGAAAAAGCCAAGCTGCCATTTGCCCGATTTTCTTATTGGTTTATCGAAGCCACGAAATGCCACAGCAGCCAGCAGGAGCAACGGAATGGCGATGATGATCCAAAAAATCCGGCTGATAAAAATATCCCAACTCCAGTTCACGCCGCTCCAGAGGAATGTTTGTAGCGGTTCCTCTACTAAAACCACGCCGTCTGACAGAACTCCTGGCGCTTGGGGAAACAAGTGCTTATAAGATTCACTGATGCTGTCTTTAAAAATTTCTCTTCCGGTAAAGCTGCTGACAGGGAGGCCGAAAATATCAAAGGTGGGGATGCTGATCAGCACAGTAGGAGCCCAGATGCAGAAGAAAAACAAGATGTTCCCAAAGCCGGTTCGAAGCACGGGGAGTGTTTCGAAAAGTACGGCAAGTGCGGATAAAGCAAACATGCCAGGCAAAATGATAATGACCATCGGCAAAACAAACGAGCCAAGGTCGATAGTCAGGTCTTCCTGACGCAGCAGCTGCATGACGATGGCCATCGTAAACGTCAAAATGACAATGATCGTCAGTATCGCAAAGTTGCTCAGAAACTTGCCAGCCATATAGTCAAGCTTGCGGAGCGTTGTCGTTGAAATGATTTGCCCGACTCTAGTTTGCCGATCGCGCTCGATCGTATTTTTTATCAAAAAGAAGCCAAACATCGTCAAAAAGCTCATGACGGAAATGGAAACGGCTGCTCCGATCCAGGCAGAATTAAGGACACCGCGATATTGGTCTATTAACAACACGGCGTATGTCGCCTGACTGTTGGGAACGAACAGAAAGGCGCCGATGATGGAAAGAAACAAGGTAACCAAAAATCCATAGCCGCGGGTGCGCTCCAACAGGTCAGCTCGTGCGATATGATAAACTTTGCGAATCCTGCTCATTGCCGCACCTTCCCGTGGTTGGAAATGCAGTGCAGATAGGCGTCCTCCATACCGGGCGAAACTAACTGGGCGTCATTCGACGGCGACTCGTCCGAGACAATGCGGAGCAAAACACCGCCACCAGAGCGAACCGTACTGCTGATCATCCATTTTTTGCGCAGCTCCTGAACTTCGGACGAGCTAACGTTCCATTCCCATACCTTTCCTTGCACAGTCTCCAGCAGCTCATCCGGCGAGGAATGATGCAGGAGGTGTCCTTTTGACAAAATCGCTATGGATTCGGCAGTAGCCTCCACATCGGACACAATATGCGTGGAGAAAATGACGATGCGATCACCCGAGAGGTCCGACAACAAGTTTCTGAAACGTACCCTTTCTACGGGATCAAGCCCGACAGTCGGCTCGTCTACGATTAAAATTTTCGGATCATTGAGCAGCGCCTGGGCAATTCCGATACGCTGCCGCATTCCTCCCGAATAGCCCCCGATTGCCCGTTTGCGCACATCGTACAAGTTAACGACGTGCAGCAATTCCTCAATCCTAGTCTTGGCTTCTTTCCTGTGGACCCCTTTGATCGCTGCCATGTATTCGAGAAATTCCACGGCATTGAGGTGAGGATACACGCCGAAATCTTGCGGTAAATACCCGAGATTTTCACGAATTGCATCAGGATTTTGAAAAATATCGACGCCGTTCCATAAAATCGTGCCGGTCGTTGCACTCGTAATCGTCGAGATGATGCGCATCAAAGTGGACTTCCCCGCACCGTTTTCACCAAGCAGCCCGAGCACGCCTGGTTTCAACTGCAAACTGAAATCTTTAAGTGCCCAAAAATCTTGGGAATACTGCTTGCCGACACAATTCAATTCCAGTTTCAAGCTCCGATCCCTTCTCTCTGTATACTCTCCACTCCAAAAGACATTTGATCGATAAAAAAAGTATTCAGGGTTGTTTTTAATGATATAGCAAAGCTGTTATGCAAGCAATTGAAAGCTGAAAGGGCGTTGCTTTTGTTTGTCATGGTAGAGGAAAACACAATTATGCAAGTTTTGTAAAAATATGTAGTATTACGTCGGAGGGGGATGGTAATATCTTCTTGTTCTAATATGAATGACAAGTTCTGGTCTGGAAAGGCAGGCATTACATGCGAAAACAGATGATAGTAATGTTGGCGGGAGCACTTGTGGGTCAATTAGTCATCGCGGACGGGTACGCGGCAGCAGGGTCGTCTTCTTCTAGCAGAGGTTCCAGCTCCTCGGGCAGCAGCACCTCCAGCAAAAATTCCGGCTCTTCAAGCGTCAAATCATCGAGCAACAGCAAAAGCTCGTCCTCGAAAAGCACAAAAAGCTCAAAAAGCACCTCTAAATCGAGCAAAGTAAAATCCAAAACATCGAAGAGCGCAACTCCTTACTACGTGGATCACGACGACGATGATGATGACGACGATAATTACTACGAATACAACGCGGAGGAAGATACAGGGGAAGCAGAATGGAGCAGCGAAGAGGAGAGCGAAGCCGATGCTAATGCCGACGCCAATGCTGCTTCCGAAGAAAGCAGCTCCGCCTCCAATAGCCAACCAGCACCTCCTGAGGAAGCGGTCAGGAAGGATCTGATCCAGTTACTGCCTGCGAATCCCCCTTTTTCTATAGACCTGCAGGCAAATATTTTGGCTGACATGAAAAAGCATCAGTTGCTGCCGAACCAGATTTACCGTATCTGGATTGACGGGCAACACCGTTACTTTTTGCTGCAAAAGAACGGGAAGGTCGAAGAAGTGAGTGGAAACCAACTGCAAAAGCGCCAGCTTCCGGTATACGATTTGGCACTTTTGTCTGCGTCATTGCTCGATTATTACAGGGACAAGTTCACCAGCCACAACCTCCCGACCAACCAAATTTACACAGTGGAAGAGGATGGCGGGCTAAAAGCCCATCTGTTCCTGCAATCGAACGGAGCGCTGGCATTCTTTCCTGCGTATGAAGCTGTCAAAAAGAAAGTTCCGATCGTGGAGGCGTCTTCGCTGCTCGTTTCCGATGAAATCCTTTATTCGTACATCAAGGAGATGAGGGAAAATCAATTCCCGCTCAACATGGCTTACCGCAAAAAGATCGGCTCCATCGAAAGATACATCTACCTCGACGAAAATGAAAACGCCAAGCTGATCAGCACCACAGAAGCGAAAAAGTACCAGGTAGCAGACTACGAGCAGATGCTGATTCCCCAAGCAGCCATAGAGAGCAGCAAGCTTGCCATTATGCAGTCAGGAGTCCCGGTGCAAAAAGTTTATGCCATGCAAGTGAACGGCTTGCCCAAGCTGTTTCATTATAAGGACAACCAGACGGTAGAGTTGATCACCAGAAGTAACGCAAGCAAGTATGAAACTATACCATTCGATCAGGCCGTCCAGACGGTTCAGGAAGAAGAAGAGAAACAGCTCTTCTTTGAGAGCGTAAAAAAATGGTCGATGCTTGGTCTTTTTGTCCTTCTTCTTGCACTTATCGGGCTTGTGCTTTTCTTGAACAAAAAAGGAATCGTTGCGCGCAAGAAATAAACGCGATGAAGCAGCGCTTCCCAGTAAAAAAATGGGACTTCGTTCATCTCTGTGCTGGTAACGGAACAAGCATTTACAGCGTCTTACTTTACATAGGATCATCGCGATTTCTTGGGTCGTAGCCCTCGTCGATCGAGTGATTTTTGTCCTTGTCGATGAGCAAGGTTTGTTTCTTCCTTTTTGCACGCCAGTCAATCAACACTCCAACCAGCAAGATAGCCACACAAATGATTGTGAACAGCAGCCAGAAACGCATTGGTATCACCTCAATTTTTTATGTGAAGGAATACAGGAGGAATGGCAGTTGAAACGATTTATTTATGTGGCGATTGCAGCGAGTATGTTGGTAATCGGCTGTTCGCCCGGGGCAAGCGAGCCTGTCGCATCGAAAGACACACCGCCAGCAGGGAAGCAAGAGCAACAGCCGAATCCGGCCCCTCAAGATGAAGGGACAAAACCGGAGCAGGGATCAGAAGAAGCAAAAGAAGGAAATGAAACAACAACAGATGACGCACCGAATGGCTCCAAAATCATTATCGACGGCAACTTTTTGAAGCAGCTCGCCAGTAACGAAATCAACGGTTTCGACATAGCGATCGGGATGACCAAGCAAGAGGTCATCGAGCTTTACGGGCGTGTAATCAAAGAGGATTATTACGATGGCGGACGTTATCAAGCTTTTGAAAATCTTTCCGGCGGCATTGTTTATTTTGATGGGAAAAACCGCGTCTATGCGATCGATCTGGCCGGGGAACACTTGAATCAGACTAACCTCAATGTGATTCGCCAGCAGCTGGGAACGCCCGTTGCCCAAGGCCAAAGCATGGTAGACGAAAAATTTGACCTGTACTATGAAGCGGGGGAAAACTCCGTATTTATCAGTGCGAAGGACGAACACTCGCCTGTAGAGAAAATCAGGATCATCAACAAAAAAATGCTCGATGAGTCTCCACAGGATTAGGATAGCAAAAAAAGCAAAGCCAGCAGGAAGCAGTTCTTCCGCTGGCTTTTTCATTATTCTACAGATCGTTTTCCAAACAGAATGTGATCGAGCCCAAACTTCGAGCTGCCGCTAATGCTAAGCGCAATCAAAATCGCAAAGAGAGCCAGCTCCAGCTCATAGCCAGCGCCACTTTCTCCGCCCATGAAGCCGGCCGCCAGCTTGGCTTTGGCAATGGCACCGATCATGACAACAGCCAAGGCGGCAGAGAAGATACGTGTGCCAAGTCCCGCAATCAGGGCAATCCCGCCGACGACTTCAAGGAACGCAACCAAGTAAGCGATAAAGGCAGGCAGACCGAGGCTGCCAAAGAATCCGGCGACATTGTCCAAGCCCATTTGGAACTTGGCAATCCCGTGGATAGCAAAAGTAAGACCTACCACAATTCGTAAAATCAAAGCGCTCCACTCAAAACGATTTTCCATGTATAATGACCTCCGATTTAGTTTATATCAGTAACGTAGTTACTTTTCGTTAGTAAGTATACATTAATTATTATTTATGTCAATACGATCTGGAAAATTTACAAACGTTGGAAAGTGCAGATTGTTAGGTACAAAGTAATCATTCATTTTGATGGAATGCAGAAAGAGCGGTATACTGAAAGGAGAATGAGGTGATACCAATGAAACAGTCTTCCCTCTGTCCTAAGTTTGAAAAAGGGATGCAGCTGCTGGGGAAACGGTGGACAGGGCTAATCTTATACCAGCTGCTTTCTGGACCACAGCGCTTCTGTGCGTTGGAAGGGGCCTTGCCCGTAAGCGGAAGGCTACTTTCTGAACGGCTGAAGGACTTGGAGAAGGAAGGTCTTGTACATCGGCAAGTGTTTACGGACTCAGCTCCGGTGCGGGTAGAATATTCGTTGACGGAGATGGGGAAGGCTCTGGAGCCAGTGATCAAAGGGATCGAATCGTGGGCCCAGAGCTGGATCGAGCTTGATGCCGCAGATATGGCAGATCACAGCGTAGAGTAGAGCAGAATATACACAGTTGCAAAGCAAGACCTTGTCCAAGCTGTTGACGGGGTTCAGGTTGCACTTACCGAGATACATGCAAAAAACCCCTGAATCCAGGGGTTTTCTTCTTATGTGCGTCTAGTTGTCTTCTTGTGTCTCACTTTGTCTTGACTTCCACTTTATAAATTCGATGTGCCGTTTGATCTCAACAAGCTCCTCTTCCGTTAGCCCGTCAATATCCAGAAAAGGGACGGGCGTCTCCCGAACGGATGCTTGCCGCCAGAATGGCGTCGGGTTATCTGTTCTTCCATGAAGGTAATCGGTCGAGACATCAAACAGGTCAGCGACTTTGGAAATCAAGTGAAAATCTACGCCTTTCTTTTCGCCCGATTCAATTCGCGACAAAACTGTGTTATGGATGCCGAGCTTTTCAGCCAATTGAATTTGTGACCATTGCCTTTGCTCGCGCAGCCACTTTATGCGTTGACCGACTATGGACATCGTGAAACCACCTTTTTGTTTTTGGCAATTTCATTCTAACAATTTTCCATAACGGAAAAAACAATATTGCTAAAATGACAAATAATGTGTTGACTTTGCTGAAATTGAAACGATATCATGTAACTATAAATATTTGCCATTTCTGCAAAGAAGGAGGGAAGCTGGATATGGAGCGTCTGAACCTCCCCTTTATCGCAAAACGACGAAGTGAGTGTAAGCTTACGCTACAAGAAATGGCGGAATCACTTGGTTTTCGCAATGCTTCCACGTATTTGAAATACGAAAAAGGCGAATACGACTTCAAGGCGAACCATCTGCCTATTTTGGCAAAGAAACTCAAGTGTGGCTTGCACGAGTTGTTCATGATTATCTTTTTGTTGTTTTAGCAAAGATACATTAGATAAGGGGTGGGTAGATTGGAAGCGCGGGAGGCGAACAAGAGGCAGCTGGAAGTATGGAAAAAAACGCTGGAGTACGAAATAGAGATGATGGCACCTTACAGCAAGTCGGCGTGCACAGCGTTTATGGATCGGTTGGTACGATTTGAGTTGGAGCTGGAGCAACAAGCGATGTTCCCCCCAGAGAAAGTGCTCGTTAGCTCCAATGTCCCACATTATTAAAAAAGATGTGCCTCTTGTGTCGGGTTCATAAGGCAGGACTTATCAGACTTCATCATTCATACGAGGAGGCTTCATGCCCATAATAAAAAGCCCGGTACGGCAGATGCCAGCCCCGGGCCTATTTTATTGGTTCGACGTTACAGTTTCTTGATTTCGTCCTTCAACAGCTCGGACTGTGTTCCGAATACGACTTGCACGCTGCCTTGACCCAGCTTCATTACGCCTGCTGCGCCAATATCTCTCAGCCCTTTTTCATTGACGATCTTATCGTCCTTCAGCACGAGACGCAGGCGGGTAATGCACGCGTCAACACTGATGACGTTTTCTTTTCCGCCGATCAGAGCGAGTACCCTTTGTGCCTTGTCTTGCGTCGAATTGCTGCTGGCAGTTGTAGTTTCAACGGCGTCATCGTCTTCTCGTCCCGGCGTTTTGATGTTGAACTTGACGATCAGGATGCGGAACAGGAAGTAGTAGACGACGGCGAACGCCAAGCCGATCGGGATGATCGACCAAGCATTGGTGGAGAGCGGGAAGTTCAACCCGTAGTCAATCAGACCAGCGGAGAAGCCAAATCCGTGCTTGATTCCCATTGCCGTTACGATATACCCGGAAACCCCGGTCAAAATCGCGTGAAGCACGTACAGCGCTGGAGCAGCGAACATAAATGCAAATTCAAGCGGCTCGGTAATCCCTGTCAGGAACGAAGCGAGCGCGGTACCGATGAAAACAGAAGCGATTGCTTGGCGCTTTTCCGGCTTGGCAGAATGAATGATGGCAAGCGCGGCTGCTGGCAATGCGAACATCATGATCGGGAAGAAGCCTGTCATGAACATGCCGGCAGATTTGTCTCCGGCGAAGAAGCGATGCAAGTCGCCATGTACGACTTTGCCAGTTGCATCGGTAAAATCACCGATTTGGAACCAGGCAATGGCGTTGAGTACGTGGTGCAGACCGAATGGAATAAGCAAACGGTTAAAGAAGCCGAACAGACCTGCTCCAAGAGCGCCAAGGCTCACAATCCAGTTACCCATACTGTTGAGCGCGTCCTGAATCGGCCCCCAGATGATCCCGAAAACAAGACCGATGACGACCATGCTAAGCGAAGTGACAATTGGTACAAAGCGTTTGCCGCCAAAGAATCCGAGCCATTCCGGCAGCTTGATGTTATGGTAGCGGTTGTAGCAATAGGAAGCGACTCCGCCCGCCAAAATACCGCCAATGACACCCATGTTCAGCTTGACGTCGTCTGCGATGAACGGCATGGCTGCAGGAACTTTGGAAAGTACGGTGGTCAACACCATGTAGGCGATCACAGCAGCCAGGGCGGCTACGGCATCCCCAGCGAGTCCGATCGCAACACCGACAGCGAAGATCAGCGGCAAGTTGTCAAAAATCGCAGATCCGCCTGCAAACAAAAATGGCGCGATATACTGGTTCAAAAACCCACCAACCGATTCTCCGAGATGAAACTCGGTCACGTAGTTGATGGCGCCGAAGCGGAGCAAAAGCGCCGCAGCAGGCAGTGTGGCGACTGGAAGCATGAGTGCTTTCCCAATCCGTTGCAAAAAGGCGAGCATAGGAAAAACCTCCTTAGAATGAGATGTCTATCAAAAAGCTGCTCTCCGGATGAATGCAAGAGATGAGGGCACGAGAATTGGCCGGAGAGAAGCTGTTCTGATCAAGAAAATGAATTTGAAATCGCTTTCAAATAGGCAGGGACAAAACCGTTTATTCGGTTTTGTCTTGCAAAAGCGCCACAACCTCTTCCACAGTCGCAAGAGCAAGAACTTGCTCCGCCAGCTGCTGCGCTTTTTCCATATTGGTGTTGCGAATGCGCTCTTTGACCTTCGGCATAACCGAAGCGGCGCCACTGAACTCGTCGAGGCCCATGCCAAGCAACAGCTCGGTAGCGAGCGGGTCGCCAGCCATCTCTCCACATAGCCCCGTCCAGATTCCTGCCCGGTGGGAAGCGGCGATGACGTTGGAGATAAGCCGCAGTACCGCAGGGTGGTAGTAGCTGTAGAGATCGGCAACGTTCGCGTTCATTCTGTCGACCGCAAGCGTGTATTGCACGAGATCGTTGGTGCCAATGCTGAAGAAATCGACTTCTTTGGCAAAAGCGTCAGCTTGCAGGCAGGCACCGGGAATTTCCATCATCATGCCGACTGAGATTTGCTCGTCAAAGGCGACGCCTTTTTCCCGCAGCTCGGCTTTTGCCTGTTCAAGCAAACGTTTGGCTTCCCGCAGTTGCCCCAGGTGGGAAATCATCGGGAACATGATCAGCAGCCGTCCAAAAGCACTGGCGCGCAATAGCGCTCGTAGTTGAACCAGAAACAGTTCCGGGCGGGCCAAGGAAATGCGCATCGCTCTGAAACCGAGAAACGGATTGTCTTCCTGGGGAAGCTCAAGCGCTGGCAAATGCTTGTCGCCGCCAACATCGAGGGTACGAATAATGACCGGCTTGTCGCCAAAGGCTACAGCAACTTGCTTGTAGGCGGCAAACTGCTCTTCCTCGTCGGGCAAAGTGCTGCGATCCATGAACAAAAACTCGGAGCGGAACAGGCCGATGCCTTCTACGCCAGATGCGGCAAGCGCGTCTGCTTCTTCGGGAACCGCCATGTTGGCCATCAAGTGAACGCGGTGTCCGTCAGTCGTTTCCGCAGGCAAATCCTTCAATGCCGCGTAGGCAGCGCGTTCAGCTGCTTCCTTGGCGGCCTTTTCCTCGTAGCGCGCCAACGTTTCCGTGTCAGGCGAAACAATCAGGTCGCCTGTGGCACCATCGAGGATCAGCAAGCTTCCGGCAGAGACTTTTTCCATCAACTGTTCTCCGGCTCCCATGACCGCCGGAATCCCCAAAGAACGAGCCAGGATAGCCGCGTGCGAGGTCGCGCCCCCTTTTACCGTGACGATGCCTCGTACAGATGCGAGCGGGAGTTGAAGCGTCTCCGAAGGGGTGACATCCCACGCCGCCAAAATAAACGGTTCCTCCGGGAAAACTGCCTCCTCGTCTGTGCCTGAGAGGTTGCGGATCAAGCGGCGGCTTACATCGCGGATATCGTCTGCCCGTTCTTTCATATAGGCGTCATCCATGCTTTCGAACAGGCCGACGAACTGGTCAGATACTTGCTGCACAGCAGCGGTGGCAGCCAACTGTTTGTTTTCGATCAGCGAGGACATTTCCCCGACAAAAGCCGGGTCTTCCAGAAAAGCCATATGCGCGGAAAGAATCGCTGCTTTTTCTGCGCCTAATTGCTCTTCTGTTTGTTCTCTCAGCTTTTCCAGCTGCTCGCGCGCTTGCTCGACGCTTCTGGCGAGCAGCTCCAGCTCTTTGCTCGTGTCTGCTGGCGCAGTTTGCGCGGGAGCGGACGGGGCAGCGTGTGCCAAAATGACGACTGGGGCGATCGAGATGCCGGAAGAAACCGGGATTCCTTTTAACATGTTTGCTTCACCTTCTTTCGCTGCGAATTAGCTCTGAAAAGATTGCTCAAACAATTGCTGAATGGAAGCTGCCACCGTTTCCTCGTCAGCGCCGTCCACGGATACGAGCAGCTTGTCGCCCTGGGTTGCGCCCAAGGTCATGATCCCCAAAATGCTGCGGCCATCCACTTGTTTCTCCCCTTTGTTCAGGGTGATTTTTGACTGGGTTTGCGCCGAGCGATTGACCAAAAGAGCGGCGGGACGAGCGTGAAGCCCGCCCTCTACCGTGACTGTTACTTCAAACTGAATCATGTGTACCTCCCCCAAACAGATGCTTCTTTGTCCAATCCGGTTATTTCAGGACGACTGTCATCAGCGGCTGCTGGCCAGCTGCGACATTTCCTTGCGCCACGACGTTCTTTTCCGCAACGACATCGCCGTTGGTAATGACAATCGGGGTAACGATCGGGCATCCGGACTCTTGCAATACGGCGATATCAAATTGAATCAGCTTGTCGCCCGCTTTTACCTGGTCGCCGACAGAGACGAAGGGGGTAAAGCCTTTGCCCTGCAATTTCACGGTATCGATCCCGATATGCATAAGCAGCTCCAGACCGCTGTCGGTCGACAAGCCAATCGCATGATGGGTAGGGAAGAGATGGGTGACTTTTGCGTCAACCGGAGCGTACAAGACGCCCTCAGTAGGCAAAATCGCTGCGCCATCGCCTACGACTCTCCCGGCAAATACGGGATCGGGTACTTCCGACAAAGGGACAACACTTCCGGTCAAAGGAGCCAGAAAGGTGATTTCTTGTTGTTGTTTTTTACGGGAAAACAGATTGCGTAGCATAAGTTCCTCCTTTTGCGTCTGAACGAAAATAGGCATGAGACGGTCTGAGCATACGACGACATACTTACTATGTCCGTATGATCTCACCGCTCATGCCTAGTCGAGCTAGTAACACGCAGGATTATCATCGATTTTGAGTTGTTGATTCAAGGCTGTTGCTGCAACAACCGATAAACATGCAAGGCCATGTAGCCGACTTCGTCTTCCGGGACTATGACTTCCAGCCGGTTCGAGATATAGGCAGCCAACTCGGACGCCAGTTCGTATGCTTCCGGAATCGTGGTTTGGACCCGGTCCAGCAAGGGGTTGTGAATGGTCTTTTGCTGGCGAATGCGCTCTACAGCAAAACGCAGATGAGTAATGAGACGGACGTAATCGACCGTGCTTCGCTCGATGGTTCTGTCTGTCCGCTGCTCGATCATGCTGACCAGTTCGCTGATCACATTCGTGAACTGAACGGCCTTTTTCACTGGCAGGTAGCTGATCGCCGAATGAATGTGCAAGGCGAGAAAACCGATTTCGCTATCTGGAATATCCAGGTCGAATGCCTTCTTGATCATGTCCGCAGCCCGTTTTGCCAGCGTGTACTCTTTGGTGTAGAGCGTCTGGATTTCAAACAGGAACGGGTTCACGATCTCCATGCCATTCCGCAGGCGGTAAATGGCGAACTGGATGTGGTCGGGCAGGGCGACGTGGACGTGTTCGTTAAGTTGCGGGGTAATTTCACTGGCGATAAGCGCGATAATCTCTTCGGCTATTCCTACCACGGCAGGATCGACCTGACTGAGTATCGTTTGGTACTGTTTCTGATGGTTTTCATTTTCCAGCCTGAAGCGCTTCTCCACACGCGGGTCATGGGCGGGGATGGTGTTCCCAGGCTTTGCGCCAAATCCGATTCCTTTTCCGAACAGCACAATTTCCAGCTTGGTGCCGGGTTCTTCCACAAGTACGACATTATGGTTCAACACACGCGTAATCGCATATGTTTTTTCCTGTTCACGGGACAAGCCATTCCACCACCTTTAAACAAAAAAGAGCCGAAAAAACCTTTTTAACAATTAAAAAGATCTTCTCGGCTCATGCCTGCATTACCAGTAACACGCCTTGTGAAAACGCTTCAATTAATGCTTATAATAGCTCAGCTTCACAAGCGTTGTCAATCACCCTGTTTGCATCGGAAAGTTATGGTTGAGTATAGAAGAGAGTATATGTATTTTCGCTGATTCTGGCAGCAGGATTTCCCCCTGCTTGTCCAGAAGTACGTGAACCGCCTATGGAAAAGAACTCAAACAAAGCGGGCGGATGCGTCAGAAGCAGTCCGCCTGCACGCTTTGTTCAAGGAAGAATCAAGATCTTCACTACTTGGTAAACTTGTCGGCAATCGTGGAAGCACAGAAAGAATTTGGCTTGATTTCCGCCCGGAAGTGATTGGTTTCAGCCAAACTCAGCAACGCCTGGATAAACTTGCGGGTAGGCCCGTTGGCACCGATGTCAAAGTGCAGACGTATCGGAGTATCGAGTTGATGATCGCGCAAATATTGGCGGACTTCAGTTGCCAAGCCTACCGCGTACATGGCTTCCTGGAAAATGCGCTGCTGCAAGGATGAATAACGGCGTTCCTGAAACTTGTGATAAAAGAAGGTCCCACCGTGTCCGGGTCGAATAACCGTGATGACCAGGGCGAAAAAGGTTCCGCGACTTTTCAGCTGGGAATCGGCACCCACAATAATCTCGAATGGACCTGCCATCGACGAGATGGTTTGTTCAATGTGGGAAAATACGTCTTCTTTTGCCAGCTGTCCTCTCGTCGGACTGTGAAAACGATCAAACAACGTGCTTGCAGAGGTTAAGCCCACTCGCATCCCTCCAGATAGAGGCTATCTGTGAATTACAAACATCTTCCGTACATCATTAATGTATGTAATCTGGCAGAGAGTATGTGAACAGGTATGGACAAAAACTTCGCGAATCAACATTTTGATCGGCACGCGTCTGTTTTTATGCGGCGAATGTCTGGCGAATGGAATCGCGCTTGTGGCGCCTTGCCTGCGAGCAAGCTGAGAATTGACCGGGAAAAAGAAAGCGGCTATTATGTGTGACTGCAATCGGAAAACGTCTGTAAAGGAGTTTTTACAATCGTGATGGAATCAGGTAAACACGAAGAATATATGAAAGCGGCGATGGAAGAAGCACAAAAAGCAGCGGCGATCGGAGAAGTGCCAATCGGGGCAGTCATCGTCCGCAACGGGGAAATCGTCGGCCGCGGCTACAATTTGCGGGAAACGCAAAAAGACCCGACTTTGCACGCGGAAATGATCGCGATCCGCGAAGCGAGCGAGCGACTGGGGGGCTGGCGGCTGATCGGCTGCACCTTGTATGTCACGCTGGAGCCTTGCCCCATGTGTGCGGGTGCCATCGTGCAGAGCCGCATCGAGCAGGTCGTGTACGGTGCAGGCGATCCCAAGGCAGGATGTGCCGGGACATTGATGAACTTGCTTGCTGAGCCGCGCTTCAATCATCAGGTTCCGGTGGTGGAAGGAGTCCTGGCAGACGAGTGCGCCCAGATGCTCAAAGATTTTTTCCGCGGCTTGCGCAAAAAAAGACAGTCAGATCAAAAGTGATCCAACTGTCTTTCGGGCATCGCCCGGTACTGTTTCTTCCGTAACATGCCGGGCAGACGTATTATTTGTTTACATTTTGCAGCAGGTTCAGTTCTTCTTCGGTCAGCTCGCGGTATTCGCCGGGAGCGAGTGCCGGGTCGAGATGGAGCGGGCCCATGCGAATGCGTTGCAGATAGGCGACATGCAGACCGAAGGCGGCAAACATCCGTTTGACCTGATGAAATTTTCCTTCCATAATGGTGACGCGAATCTCGGAGACTTCCCCGGACGAGAGAATTTCCAGCTTGGCAGGCAAGGTAGTGAAATCCTCCAACTCAACGCCTTTGGCAAATTCCCGGACGTGTTGCTCGGTAACGATGCCATCAATGCGGGCAAAATACTCCTTGTCCACTTTTTTCTTCGGGGAGAGCAGGCTGTGGGAGAGCTGTCCGTCATTGGTCAAAAGCAAAAGGCCCTCTGTGTCGATGTCCAGTCTGCCTACCGGGTGAACCTTGACCGCCCACTCGTAGGGAAGCAGGTCGACTACAGTTTGATGCACGTTATCTTCAGTAGCGGAAACTACCCCAGGGGGTTTGTTCAGCAGGACGTACACCCAGCGCTTGAAATTGATCGGCTCTCCGTCCACGGTAATTTCCTGCTCTTCGGCTACGACGTGCATGCCAGGATCGGTTGCGACTACGCCGTCCACAACAACCAGCCCTTGCTTCACCAGCGCTTTCACTTCCTTGCGCGTGCCAAACGCCATATTCGCCAGCACCTTGTCCAAACGTTCTCGTTTCATGTATGTTCCTCACTTTTCCTCTGGTCAAAAAAACCTGACTCGTGTTGTTAATAGTTTGGCCTAATGCGGCGAGCAAATCAAGGGGAAGCGTACAAGTTGAGTCTTGCACTTTTCGCGCAGATTTGCTATAGTTAATAATGTTTCTGACAAACCATTCATGGAGAGATACCCAAGTGGTCATAAGGGGACGCACTCGAAATGCGTTAGGCGTCGTGAGGCGTGCGTGGGTTCGAATCCCACTCTCTCCGCTTACAAGTGGCTCAACGGATAATTCCGTTGGAAAAATTAAACCATGAGTTTGCCTGATTGGCAGATTTGTGGTTTATTTTTTATAAAATCTGATTCTTGAAGAATATCTTTTCTTGTTATAATGCCTCATTTACGTAGAGAAGTAGACTTTCTCAAAGGTTTAATAGCATGAATATTTATCGAAAAAATCTGAATTTTATGTAATTAAACCGGTGCATTTTTTCAAAGGTGAACTGTTTGACCGTAAGCAAGAGATGATTGAATTGGAAAAAATATACATGAAGGGATCTCAGCTAGTGAGACAAGGCTAATATGATCTCTACTCTACAAATCTAACCTGTTATGTATGCAATGAAGTATAGAAAGAAACAAAAATCGTTATTTATATACAAATTCCAGATGCCCATAATTTTTACTGAATTGAATTACCATATATTGATATATAATAAAAATTATGGTATTGTTTATATGTAAAATAATTCAAAGGAAGTGTATTTAATGAAAAAAGCAATGTTTTTAGCAAGTAGTAGTTTATTATTATCCTTTTTGGTAATTTCTCCTGCATTTGCTATTAATAAGTCAGAAACAACTGATAAAGCAACTGATACGACAATTACAACCACACATAAGAATGGCTATACTACTAAGTCTTATAGTGGTGGGAAGGAAAAGATTACTCCAAATGTTGAAAAGAAAGTTTCGGCGTTATCTACTAGTAGTTTTTCAATGAAAAGAGGGAAATATGCAGATTTTTATGATGAGTCTTTGAAATCTTATAGTGATGGAAAATTAAAAACTTTTTCTAGTATAGATGTCGACTATACCGATACGAGCATTTCGACAGATTATATTTCTATCAAGGGATACACAAAGGCACATTGGAGTGGAGGTAATCCATATAATGCCGATAGAATTACTGTTCTTCCTGCTCAAACCATAAGCGCTTCTGGTGCTGCTACAGCATATAGTTATCCAGCTGCAGTATCAGTTAATTCTACATCTGGAGCACTGCAATTTTCGTGGCCATCCGAATATGATGATAATAGCTACGGTTTTGAATATGATTGGGATAAAATTACATCAAGAGTTAAAGGTAGCGGGAAGTTTACAGGAGTAATCGTAAATGACGTTTCAAATTTTAAATTCGGTTCAAAAACAACTTCTGTTTTAAATACGTTAGATATTTCTATTAACTAGATTATTAAAGGTAAGTGGAAGGTGATTTCTTTCACTTACCTTATTCATTCAGGAGTAGAACATGAATAAACAAATTTTTAAGCTATTACTATGCTCATTAGTGTTTATTTTGATGGCTTGTAGTATAAAAAATGAACAGGAACAGATAGCGTCAGAATGGGATAAGAATACGATAAATATGATTATGGAAGCAAAAAATGATGACGGTGGCTATACTATTTTGAATAGTGAAAGACCCTATTCCATATATGAAACGCGATATGCAGTAGAAATATTTAAGAAAGCTAACCAACCAATTCCCAGAAATAAAGAACTTGCAGGCTATGTGCATTCTTTTTTAAAATCGGAGAAAATCCAACTTAGGGATGAAAACGATTTAATAACTTTAAAATATGTTACGGATATTTCAAAAATGTTAAGTCTATCCTTAGATCAACAAGTGAAAAACCGTATAGTTAACAAGATTTCTGAATTAAAAGGAGAAAATGGATATTACTATTTTCCTTCCATGAATAAATTACTCGATAAAATAACGACATCAGAATTAGTCACAGATATATATGACAACTTGAATGTAAAATTTGAAAATCAAGATCTAGAGAAAAGTATACTTAACTGCCTTGAAAACAATGAAATAGAAGGAATAAACAGTAATTACAAGTACTCAATTTATAATAGTGCTATAAATATTTTACAAAAAGCAGGTTTCAATAAGCTTGAAAGTCTGGGTAGTATTAAAAAACTTGCAAGTGAAATTGAATCAGCTGGTTTTCCTACACCCAATGATCCCCTTGATCTTTATAATGTTGTCGCTAAAGTGAACATACTACAATCGCTTGGAAAACAACCAGTAATTTCTGCAGATTTTATTCATTACTTGGATTCTATAAAACTCAAGGATGATGGATTTAATTTTATTGATAATCAAGTGTCTGATCTTCAAGCAACTGTAGATATATTAAATTTTTATCACGATGCAGTGAATTTGCATCAACTAACCATAAATTTGAAGAAATATCAGAAAAGTACAGGTGTATTTGTCGTAAGGACTCCAATAAAAAAATCTAATATAACTACAACCATAATGGCTAACGCCGTATTAATGCATTTTGGGTATAATTCACTTAATGAGACAAGTACCTTTTTACAAAGGTTTAAAACTGATATGTCTGATCAGGATATGTTTTATTTGTCCGAGACTAACGAAGAGTTATTTAACACTATCAAAACGAATAATGACAAAATAATTATGAACGATGAGTATTACAAATTAGCTTTTTCAAGAACGAATATTGAGGAAAAAAGAAGAATAATAAATCAACTAAATGATAGGTTTTGGTTGGATATGAGTCTAAGAAATGTATATCTAGTTACTAAATCAATCAATTGTAAAGATTTATCTATTAAATTTGATTTCGATGTGTTTAAGTTATGGCTAAAATCCAATCAAAAACCGGATGGAGGGTATGCAATAAAAGGTGATGAATCAGATTTGATTGACACTTATGATACATTGTTACTGATGAAGGAATTAGATATGTCGCCTATAGATATACAAGGTATTACTAATTATGTTGATAATTTGAAAATTCCTGGCGGTGGATATGCATTTTTTGAGGGTGGAGAGCCGACGATGCTAGCAACTTTCTATGCTTTAGAATGTAAGAAATTAGTTACTCTTTTAGATAATCACTGAATAGTTTAATAAAGAAGGGAAGTTATTGTATGTTGGACTTTGGATCAGATTACCTGAGTTTTATTTATCCGTTTTTTCCGTTATTTTATTTCCTTTTTGTAGTATACGTTGCCCTAAAGATCCTGACTTATATGAAGAAGAAGGAGCAAGTTAGTCGAGAAATAAATGAACAATTAAAGGAAATTCTACTTTTGTTAAAATCTCGTAATAATAGTTAGATTCTCTTAATAATTAATAAAAAAATTGGTATTATTACTTAAATAAGAAGAGCGCCCCTCACTTAAATTAATAGTGGGGGATTTTTTTGGGCTTTATGTAAATATGGAAATTAAAAATATAACTTTTTATTTCCGGTGATAAGTTATCAAATGAAAAGATGTGTCTGAATCCCTCCAGCAAACGTTCTCGGTTCTGAGACTGAAAAGCCCGGAAGTAAAACATATGCTATGAGCGATTAGGGAACGAGATATGGTAAGATAATAGTTCTCCCTAGATATTTAAGCGGTGCTTCATGGCTGATCTAGGTTTGGTCTCCAAGGGCTTTACCGCAACATCATATGTTTCTAATAACTGATGTTTTCGTTGAGGAAATAAACTATTTTAAAAGTTTTATTATCCTGTAAACAATCGCATTGTAGGGTTCTTTGTGATCTGGAAATAAGGTGGGCCCCAGCTTATCAGAAAAATGAAAACGATATACGAAGAGATGCAGCTGTGGTACGCAGGCAAAATAGTGCTACGTATGGTCTTAAACTTTGAAGTAGCCTACCGTTACAAAAACAAATTCGTTCAAATAACGCCTGTTTATCATGGAGATAGACCTGTAATGTTTTTAGAGAAGGGATGTTTGCAACAAGATTAATTGCTGCTATCAAGAAGTTGAAAATCTTGTTGACAAGGAAACTTTCGATGCATAACATAATACATATAGGGGTATGCGTATAAAACAAAACTGGCAATTATACCACTTTTAATCATCCCAAATCTTTAGGAGGGAACACAACATGTCTGCGACACAACCGAGCTTTTCCGTTGATAAAATGTTGGACTGCAAAGGCTTGGCTTGCCCGATGCCTGTCGTTCGCACCAAAAAGGCGATGGAGCAACTCGCTCCCGGCCAGGTTCTGGAGGTGCAAGCGACTGACAAAGGCTCGCTGGCTGACATGAAAGGCTGGGCAAACAGCACAGGGCATCAGTATTTGGGCACCGTTCAGGAGGGAGAAGTCTTGAAGCATTTCCTTAGAAAAGCAAGCCAGCAGGAGACGAAGGCCGAGACGAAATATCCGCATACGATCACGAACGAAGAACTTCAAGCGAAGCTACAATCCGGCGAGCCGTTTACGCTTATCGATGTGCGGGAGCCTGCCGAATATGCCTTCGAGCGTATTTCTGTGGCCAAATCGATACCTATGGGGGTATTGGAGCAGCGATTGGCTGAGTTGCCGACCGATCGGGACATTTTTGTCATCTGCCGTTCCGGCAATCGCAGCGATCTCGCTTGCCGGCTGCTTGCCGACAAAGGCTTTTCACGAGTAAAAAACGTCGTGCCGGGTATGGCCCGCTGGGTTGGCCCGGTAGAAAAACAGTGAGGAGGAGATAAGCAATGAGCAACCAACAAGGAAAGGCACAAAAAATGTCGGCGCATGATTTGACTGAATTGCTGTTTGCCCAGGAGGAGCTGTTTATTCTTGATGTGCGCAACCAGGAGGATTACCAAGACTGGCGCATCGAAGGCCATCGGGTAGACTCCATCAATGTGCCGTACTTCGAGCTGATCGATGGAGTCGAGGCTGTCGTCGGGAAGCTTCCTGCCAGCCAAAAAATACTGGTCGTTTGCGCCAAGGAAGGCTCCTCGATTTTTGTAGCGGAGCAACTGGCGGATGCCGGACTTCATGACGTGTACTACCTCGAAGGCGGGATGAAGCAGTGGAGCGAGCATCTCGCGCCTGTCAAAGTGGGGGATTTGCGCGACGGCGGGGAAATTTATCAATTCGTCCGGATAGGCAAAGGCTGCTTGTCCTACATGATCGTCTCCGGTCAGGAAGCTGCTGTCGTTGACTCGGTACGCATGACAGACGTGTACGAAGCTTTTGCCAAAGAGCGTGGCTTGTCCATCAAACATACGATCGACACCCATTTGCATGCCGACCATATTTCCGGTGGCAGAAAGCTCGCCGAAAGCACAGGAGCTACTTACTGGCTGCCGGAAAAGGACGCGGAAGAAGTCGTTTTTGCCTACGAAAAGCTGGAGGAAGGAAAAAGCATTCAAGTCGGCAGCACGAGCATCTCCATTTTGCCGCTCTATTCCCCGGGACATACGATCGGGAGTACGTCGTTGATTGTAGATGACACCTACTTTTTGACAGGCGACATTTTGTTTGTGGCATCGATCGGGCGGCCGGATTTGGCTGGCAAAGCGCAAGATTGGGTGGGAGACCTGCGTGACACCCTGTATAATCGTTATCAGGAGCTGTCAAAAGATCTCCTGGTACTGCCCGCGCATTTTGGCAGCTATGTGGAGCTGGGAACAAACGGCGTTGTCTCAGCACGTTTGGGCGATCTGTACCGCAACAATCCGGGGTTGAACATCGCCGATGAAGGCGACTTCAGACGCACGGTTACCGAGGAGCTGCCGCCGCAGCCAAACGCCTATCAGGAAATTCGTCAAGTAAACATGGGCAGATTGAAGCCTGATGAAGAAGAACAGCGCGAGATGGAAACGGGACCGAACCGTTGCGCGGTTCACGATAAATAAAATCAACAAGGGGGAAAACGACATGGCAGATGTTGTTGTGGATACAAAAGGTCTTGCTTGCCCGATGCCGATTGTCAAAGCGAAGAAAGCGCTGGATACGTTGCAGCCAGGACAGACCATGGAAGTGCTCTCTACCGATAAAGGGTCGCTCCATGATTTTACGGCATGGGTGAAGCAGTCGAAAAACGAACTGGTGTCTCATGAGTTGGAGAACGGCGTATACAAGTTCCTGGTGAAAAAGCTGTAAGAAAAAGACTAAGCGGGCACGATGCAGAAGTGTTCGCTTAGTCCTTATTTTCATATACAATGCGAACGCCGAGGTCGGGGTAGGTTTCTTCGCGAAAATGGCCGTTCGGGCAAATCTTTTCACAAAGCAAGTGGCTTCGCACAGAACGCAGAGGTTCTTTGCAGACAGGGCAGCGATGTTGAAAAATGGCTTTTAAATAACGAACCATTTAAATCACCTTAATCATAGTTATTTACTTGGTTTTTATTGTACCTGAAAAATGCGCATTTGAAAAGTGGCTACGGCATTCTTGTGCGATTTGGGCGGAGAATGCGGGGAGGGCATATGGACGTCTTGCTGTATTTACTCATGATTTCTCTAGGATTTGTCGGTTCCTTTTTCTCCGGGATGCTGGGGATTGGCGGAGCGATTATCAATTATCCATTGCTGCTGTTTGTTCCGGCGGGCCTTGGATTGGCTCATTTCTCCGCTCAGGAGGTGTCGTCGATCTCGATGTTCCAGGTCTTTTTTGCCTCGCTGTCAGGGGTAATCGCTTTTCGCAAGCGAAATGGCAAAGGGTCGCCCCTGGTGCATAAAGGACTCGTCAGAGATATGGGAATCGGCATCCTGGCAGGAAGTTTGTTGGGTGGCCTGGCTTCCAAATACATGTCTGGTGACAGCATCAACCTCGTTTACGGTATATTGGCTGTCGTAGCGGTCATTTTGATGCTGAAAAAGAACAAAGGGACTCAGGAACAGGCAGCAGAGATCGTCTACAATCGGTTCGTCGCCATCCCGATCGCTTTTGTGGTAGGCGTTGTCTCCGGAATTGTCGGAGCGGGGGGTGCCTTCATCCTGATTCCGATCATGCTGACGATCCTCAAGATTCCTACGCGTGTCACGATTGCCTCGTCACTCGCTATCGTATTCATTTCCGCCATCGGTGGTGTCGCAGGCAAATTGTACGCGGGACATATTCCGCTGGTTCCGGTCCTGTTTACGGTCATTGGCAGTGTCCTGGGTGCGCCTTTGGGCAGTGTGGTCAGCGCCAAGATCGATGTCAAATATTTGCGGTACGGTCTGATTGTGCTGATCTGCGCTACGGCGATCAAAGTGTGGAGCGATATTTTGTAAGTGAGAAAAGAAGCATGGAGAGTCGAGAGCGGCTTCTTTTCGCTCATTTTTATACCTATAGGAGTAACAGTATTTAACGGGAGGGCTTAACGATGGAAAATCAGAAAGAGAAAACGACGATTGTTCTTTTCAGCGGCGATTTGGATAAAGCGATCGCGGCTTTTATCATAGCGAACGGGGCTGCTGCCTACGATCACGACGTCACGATCTTTTTTACCTTTTGGGGCTTGAATACGATGCGCAAGGACGAGATCGTCAAAGTCAAAAAAGGCTGGCTGGAGAAAATGTTTGGCTGGATGATGCCGAGAGGGGCGCAGCAGCTGGGGTTGTCCAAAATGAATATGCTGGGGATGGGCCCGGAAATGATCAAGCATGTCATGAAAAAGCACAATGCCCTGACGCTGCCCCAACTGATCGAGCTGGCGCAGGAGCAAGGAGTCAAGCTGGTTGCCTGCACGATGACGATGGATTTGCTGGGCTTGCAGCAGGAAGAATTGCTGGACGGAATGGAGTACGCGGGCGTGGCAGCCTACTTGGGCGATGCGACACAGGCGAAGGTGAACCTCTTTATTTAAGAGGTGAAAAGCAGACAGGCTTGCTTGACAAAGCCTGTCTTTTGCATAATATACCTGTATACGTATCCGCGATCCTAAAAACGGGAGGACTTCACATGGATTACAACTACGGTGACGATATTAAAAGACGTTTGCGAAAAATTGAAGGACAAATCCGTGGCGTGTTGAGAATGATGGACGAGCAAAAAAGCTGCAAAGAAGTAGTCGCCCAGCTATCTGCTGTCCGCAACGCGTCTGACAAGGCAATCGCGCAGATCGTAGCGGAGAATTTGCAGCGCTGTCTGTTGGAGGAGCAGGCACTCGGAGGCGACACAAGCAAGATGGTAAAAGAAGCGGTAGAGCTGTTGGTGAAAAGTCGCTAATTCACTAGGAAGGATGTTCAAATGGACTTCACGACGATTTTGCTTATTATTGTGTATGCATTGACAACTTGGTATTTGATTTCCCGCTTCATGCCTGTAAAAGGGCTGGAAAACCTGCGAGCCGAGCAATTCAAGGAGCGGGTGAATCAAAAAAGCAGAGTGATGCTGATTGACGTGCGCGAGCCACACGAGTTCAAGAAGGGTCACATTCCTACAGCCGTCAACATCCCTCTGTCCCAGTTGAACAGCCGGGTGAAGGAAGTTTCCCCGAAAAACGATATTTTGTTGTACTGCCGCAGCGGGATGCGCAGCAAGCAAGCGGCGAAAATCCTGAAAAAACACGGCTTTACGCAAATGGCGCACCTTCAGGGTGGACTGGTCACCTGGCAAGGACCGACCAAACAAAAGTAACGAAAAAAGAAACGAGCATCTGCGAAAGCGGGTGCTTTTTCATTTGCACAAAAAATACATGCTTGACAGATGATTTGGTTGTAACTAAAATGATTACAACAAGATAAGCAAGCCCAGGCCATTATTTTTTGCAACTGATGTAACTTGTTTAGTTACAACTAAAATGGCGGCCTATCATTCATAACCCGAGTTTTGGTGACTCAATCTAAATACATGGAGGGAATAGAACAATGAAAATCGCAATCGTAGGCGCAAGCGGCAAAGCAGGAAAATGGATCATGAAGGAAGCGTTGGATCGCGGCCATCAGGTGACAGCGGTTGTTCGTGACGCATCCAAAATCGACGAACCGAAAGCAGCTGTTCTGGAAAAAGACGTGTTCGCTCTGACAGCAGCCGATTTGAAAGACTTTGATGCAGTAGTCAATGCATTTGGCGCTCCTGCCGGAAAAGAACACCTGCACGTCGAGGCTGGCAACGTATTGATCGAAGCGATGAAGGGAGCACCTTCGACTCGTCTGCTTGTGGTAGGGGGAGCAGGGAGCTTGTTCGTAGACGAAGCGAAGACGACTCGTGTCATGGAAACTCCTGATTTTCCGGGAATCTACCTGGCAACAGCGCAAAACCAGGGAGAAAACTTGCGCATTTTGCAAGAAACGACGGGGATTCAATGGACCTTTATCAGTCCATCCGCTTTCTTTGATCCAGAAGGAGCCAGAACAGGCACTTATCAGCTTGGCAAAGATCATTTGCTCGTCAATGCAAGCGGACAAAGCTATGTCAGCTACGCGGACTACGCCATTGCCGTTCTTGATGAAATCGAAAATCCGCAACACCTCAACCAACGATTCACCGTTGGGTCCAACTAACAAAATAGAGTCAGGCATGCAGAAAAGACCAGCCATCCCGGATTGGTCAAGACCCCATTTAGTTTTCGTTGTGCTCTTTTCTCGTTATAAAAGAGAATAAATTCTTCTATTCGCCTTTGTGCTTCCTCTATACTTGGGATATCGTAGGGATAGAGTGCTTCGACTTTCAGATGGGAAAAGAAGCTCTCCATAGAGGCATTGTCATAACAATTTCCTCGGCGTGACATGCTGATTTGGGCTCCAACCTTTGGCAGCATGTCGTGGTAAGCATGGGACGTGTACTGGTACCCTTGATCGCTATGAACGATCAACCCAGCCACGTCTTTTTGCTTTTCAAATGCTTTCCTGAAGGTTTCTAACACAAGTGGATTATCGTTACGCTGGCTTAGATGATAAGCGACAATCTCATTGTTCCATAGATCTTTAATAGCAGATAAGTAAATCCGATCGTCAAATACCTGAAATGGTGTGACATCCGTTACCCACTTTTGATTAGGCCCTTCCGCAGTGAAATTCCGTTGCAGCAAATTTTCCGTGATTCTGCCATCCGACACAGCCGTACCCTCCCGATTCAAGATGTGTCACCCTTTTTTTAAGACCTCTACCTCCAGTTGTAGACGCCGAATCTGCCGATCCTGCTCCGTTTCAATCCGATGAGGATTTCCACGCCCGTCCTTGAATGATGCTTCTCCATTTTCACGATACTTTCTCATCCACGTTCTGACGCGGTATTTATCCTGGACCCCTAGGTGTTCTGCAATCTTTCTGTAACTCCATCCTTCTTCCACGTGCAAGCGAACCGCTTCTACGTCGAATGATTCTGGATAATGTTTACATTTGTATCCTTTCACTGCCATGACGAAAAGCACCCCCCTAGAATTACATCGGATTAACCTAGGGGTTTTTCCAATGTCTATTCTAAGGGGGGGTACTTCAAAGCATTGAAGTGCCCCCTGTCAAGTAGA
>NZ_DOTK01000067.1:594-16138 GCF_003521185.1 Brevibacillus sp. | reverse complement strand
AGGGTGGATTGATTTTTGCCATGGTGGTCAATTTTTTGATGAGCACGGTGGTCAACTTTTTGATTGACATTCACAAGGAGGCCTGACTATCATATTATGTAATAGGTAATTCACTTTCTGTATCATCATCCAAGGGTTGTAACAAATACGTGTCAGCCCCGAGGTCAAGTGCTAATTCGGTATCGCTCACACTTCCTTTTTCAGACGACGCAATAATCACTTGAAACTTCCCTTGATATTTCTCCTCTAACTCTCTAAAAAGATCAATAAAACAATTAAACGCTTTGATGTCCAAATTTTGTTGTCTTGGTTCGTCCATGAGAAGGAGTAAAGGGTGTTGAACTGAATCCTCATAATTCAAAGCGGTCTCAAGCAAAGCAACATAGTATGATAAGATAATCCTAATCAATCCGCTGCTTGAAGTAAGATAATAAAGATTCCTCCCCTCCAATTTTGGCAAGTAATCAAATCTGTCAATCGTTATCTGCCCATATATCTTCTCAAGATCATCATCTAGGGAAACGGCATCTTTCTTTTTCTCGTCTTTAATTTTCTTTTCATCGAGACCGAGTTTTAGAAAGCTTAGGTTCTTTAGATTTGTTTTAAACGTTCTCTCAAAGAACTGGATTTTCTCCTCGTCCTTCTCTTTTTGCTTTTCAATGCCTTTAATGTAAGCCCTTTTGTCTTTAATATCTTTTTCTAGATCTTCTTTTTCTTTCAGGAGTTTCTCAAATCGCTCGATAATTTCTTTGTCTTTGTTAAGATGGGTAATCGAATTTTGAAGCTTTCCTATTTGCCGAGCGTGGAAATTGTATTCCTGGAGATTCCGTGGCTTTAACTTATCTTCAAAGTCATCCATCATCCTTTTTAGCTCCGCTTGCTCCAATTCCGCCAAAACAACTTTATTGTAAAGTTCCTCCTTATCTTTCTCCTTAATTTCTTTTAGTCGGTTAAAGTCCCTCAACTCATCTTTTAAATACCCAAGATACTGCTCGCTTTGTGCTTGAGGTATTGATTTGAAGGGACTACCACATAATCCACAATTACCACTCTCCAATTCATCATCAACATCGATAGAAAGAGCATTAAGACAACGCGGACATGAGCTCACAGGTAAAATACCCACAATCTTTTTTGCAGTTTTAAGCTTATCGTTCTTTTCAATGTCATTCAAAATCTTGTTAATAAAGAAATTGTACTCTTCGATTTCCGTTTCAAGGGATTGCATCTCTTCCCGATGCCTTCTCGCTTTCATTGAGGAAATCCTGAATTTATTCCGAATTTCAGAAAAAACATTATTCCTTTCTGAACTGCCCGATTCCAACCTTTCAATGCTTTGCTCATGATTTAATATTTCAGTTTGCGTTCGGGCGATCTCATCCTCAATTAGCTTGGTGTCTTTTAGAGCAATCATTCCGATAACATCATTGATATCATTTAACGAAGTTGTTTTCTGTTTCAACAGTGACAAAAGTTTTTCCAACTCGTGTCTCGCTGTAATTACTTCAGTCCCAGAAAACTGAAGAAGAACTTCGAAAGCTGTTTTTTTAATATCTTTCAGTCCGTATCTAGGATTTATCGCTTGAATGTCATACCATGCCTCTTGCTGTATAACAAACAAAGGCATCAGATTCTGAATGTAGAACAACAGCTTAACATCGCCAGTTGACTCAGAATCTTCGCCACTTGTTTCAGATTCGCTCTCTGTTATTGGGGTAATGTCCATAAAAGAAAATAAAAACTCTTGATAAGTTTCGTTTCCTTTTATGTTCTTGTCTTTACGCATTTTGTAGAAAGCTCGTGTCTTGCTTTCATGTACCAGCTGCTCCAAATTAGAACTTTTCTGAAGTTCTACACCCGAAAAAACGCATACAGGATCGTTCCAATCTAGCGCGTTACGCGCAACTACAACCCTAGTCCCTTTGTTGGATAGCTGCAAAAAAACATGAGCTTGAATAACTTTCCGCTTGTAATGTATTCTAAATAAATCCTTGAAACTCAAAATATCATTTTGACGCGTTCCATATAAATCTTCACCCTTAAGAGCAAAAATTACGCTTTGGATAAACGTCGATTTTCCCAATGTGTTCTCGCCATAAATCATACTGAACTCTTTTATGGTCCCATCAGTATCTCTAAACGGAACAAAACGAACGTACAGTTCCTTTTCTGTTTCAACCCTTATTAGAACGGATTCAATAAACACTATCACTCACCCCGTAATAACCCAAAATAAGAGATGGAAATTCCTTTTGCACATATTTTTCAATATAATCATTAGTAGCATTTGAGGGGAAAATTTTGTTAATGGTTTCCATTCTCATCTTCCATTCTTTCTCGACTTCCACAATTTCATCAGCCTTTTCCGCCCCAAGAGGTGTTAGGCTTATCAAAAACGCCTTTTGGCTTTTTGAGAAATAATCATATTTTACGTCAATTAACTTTTTGCTTATCATATAATTGAAAATCGAATCATACCGGTGATCCCACGGTCCTCTTATATACCTGATCATTGGCGAAAACGCCATTTTTTTCTCATAATCGTTAAGATTTATATAAGATGCAAGATATTTTTTGTTGCTTTTATCGATTGCTTTCATGAGGTAAAATGGATATCTAATCAAGAAATCAAAGAATGAAAACTTCCTCCTCCCATATATTGTAGGGTTCGAAAAAAAACCATCACGCTTAGTCCCACATATCCGCAGCAAAAGTAATATCCGATACGCATGGAAATCGTAATCATCGTCTGGATCTATGTAAGCAGTGCGCAAATGTGGCGGTACGGTCTCCATCTGAACATTATTATTGATTAACGCATCAAAGAATTGGTTGATCTTTTTTATGTCATCGTTATTCATACCCTCACCCTTTATTGTTCCACTTCAAATGGCATTCTGCGGCCATTTGGTACATTTGACCATACACAACCGTTTCGTTAATCTCAATTTTGCTCATTCGACTTTGTTCCTTGGCAAGTAATCTTAAATCATCCTGAAATTCCCTCCAAAATAATCTAGAATTGAACTGGGTAGCACCTTCCTCACCATTATGGATGACAGCGTTTGTGCAACGAATTTGTACGATCTTTTCTAAGTTCTTAACAATACTATGCTGATGGTGTTTGTTACCTAGCTTCAACTTTTGCAACAACAATAGATAGTTGCATCGCATCTCAGTGGCTATTGCTATTATTTTGTTTTCGTTTTCTATATCTTGAAATTCAATCTTTTTTATCTTAGATTCCAATTTACTTTGCTTCTCAGGATCGCTGTCTAAAATTTTCTTCACCTCATCCGCATCAGCAGTAGGTGGGAAAATCATCGAATCCTCTGGTTGAGGAGTTATTTTCTCGCTAATGAAATCAATTTTATGCTCTAACGTGTTAAGTTGTGTTTTCACCTCATCGAAACCCTCGTCTATTTTTACTCCTAAGCCTTCAATTTTCCCAATGAATTCACGATCTATGCAGCCTCTCAGCTCTTCCTCGGTTTCTCGAAATATTTCTTCGAGCAGCTCACGATCCAAGGTTCGGGAGTCAGCATTATCCTCCGCAGATCTGAAAAATATTTCAGTCAACAATCTCTCAAAGTACAATGCGACTTGCTCTTTGTTGGGTATTATTTGCCCAAGCAAAGTGATCGTTTCTGCTTTAAGCGATTGAAGAGCTTTATCTGGATCTTCCTTTTCAAAAACCCACTCTATCCTTTTTACAAAATCCAGTAAGATCTCCACATCATCGAGTTTTTTAAGAAAACTCTCCCCAAGTTTTTTGACAGATTCATACTCCGCTTTTAACGTTTCTAGTTCCTTTGCGTTTCTCCTTTTCGCTGCCGTACTTTTAGGTTGTTTAGCCTCAAGTGTCTCAATTTTGGGTAAGATGCTAGATAAAGTAGAACGAATATTGTCATTTGCACTATCTCGCAAAATTTGTTGGGTTTTCACAACCAGCTTTGCAAGCAACTCTACGTTCTCCTCATTTAGTGACTGTGAATTTATCCATTCGTTTAACAGCTCGTCCCTACCGGAAGGTTTTGAATTGGTTTCGAAGATAAATTTCCCTTTATATTCTTCGTAACATAAGTACAGCACAAAAAAATTATATAGTGTCTTAGTAAGTTCACTGCCACTTAGGTTGAAAGAAGAAGAATAACTTTTAACTTGAGTCCATGTAATACTTTTGTTCACATAGTCAAATTGCTTAATATCGTCCTCTACTTCGCAATAAACTATAATATCTGACTGGTCTCGATAGTTAACCAACCATTGAAACAAGGTCTTAATATATTGATACACAAAACCACGACTGGTGCCTGGGGCATCAGTGTTTTTTTTGAAAATGAGCAACTCCTGAGACATTGTGTACTCTCCTTGCCCCGATGAAATGTTTGGTCACACTTCCAAAGTATAGTAGTTTTTACTCAACTCGGAAATAGCTTTTTACCGCAGTATTACATCTCGGGTGGATTTTGAGTCCATGACATTCCTTTGAGATTTACCTATCCTTAGACAACAAACAAAAACGGATGCCGCAGCACCCGTTTCATTTCGAAATCGATTCGATATCCGTTAGATAGAAACGTTTCTTTTTGTTTTCTAATATCTCATGTTACTTCACATCGTCACGCTCACGAGGTCTCGACGTATATTCACCATGACTCCCGAGTGCTTCCTAAATTTGAACTAATATTTTCGCTGGATTGATTTCACGAACGAGCTCTTTTCACACGTTCCCAGATGCCCTTTCTACGAAAGAAAATACGAGTTTGTCATTAGAAAATTATGCCCCATTCCCTGAAGTTTTTGAGACATTCATCAGACGGCGAAACTCTTTCAAGCTTATACCTGCTTCCTTTGCAATCTTCCAGGCGGGTCTTGTTGTTCTCGCAAACTCACTCTCATTCATGGCCATGCTTATTCTACGCTTCCGAAACTCTTCGGTACTTTCAACATATTTTGATAATTCCTTGCTGGTTTTAGGTAATTTACCCAATTTGTTATGTATCAATGAAAGTGCTCCAATTTTTCTCCCGATCTCAGATTTTGAAATCCTCATATTTTTGATCGTGTACAATTGTTCTGCTACACTGTGTACCTTTTCAGCAATTATGTTATCCCTTTGTTCCCAATCTACCCGCTTCCTTGGTTGACTTCTCAGATTCCTTATCGTCTCGTCGGCTAACAGTCTCTGCTGCTGCTTTTTCGTAGTCTTAATTTGTAGAACTCCTTCTCTCTTCGAGAACGATAAATGGGTGGGTAAACCCAAGAAAATATGTAATAGAATATGACGAAGGGGATGCATAGTGAAATGTTCTTTTCTCATAACCTTATGGAGCCACGAATATTGCTCAGTTGGATGAATATTACAACCAATCTGATTCAGAAAGTTTTCCCCAAATAAATTTATAAACGCTTGGATTATCAACTTAAATCTTAGTCTCCCAGTGGGACTTACAAACCCCATTTCCTGCAATCTTGCTAAGTAAATTATCCGAAGGGTACCTCCACTACCTGGGTCACATTCAGAATTTAAAATATGATAGGAGTACTTTGCAATTTTAACTTCTGTACTGGTTCTAATTGTTGGTACATTAGGTAAAGCCACCTCTTCTAATGAAACGAATTCATGCTTATTTCTTCTTGATGAGAATGGGACATTTGAATCAATGAGTAAACTCGAATGAAGGTGGCATACGGTAACTCCTGGTAGTTGATGAGCTCTGTGCCAATATGCAATGCCATATTGCAAACGATCCCTGTCGACGCACATGGTACAGTATCGAAGAAACTTATTGTTCTTCACCCCATTTGCAGGTTGGATCATAAGCCATGGGATGTATTCTTGACCATACCCTTGGCCTCGGCCTTCTTTAATCCATTTTTCAATTTGAGCTGTCGATATTACACGCTTTCGCTTTGCCATGATCCACCTCAGTTCCAAATAAATTGTTGATTCGTTCTGTGGTCATTATTAATGTGCGAAGAGCTTCCCCTGGTGGAAGAATTGTCTGTCCAGAAGGATGGGAAGAGTAATTTCTCAGTCTTCTCGTAGCGTGCCACGATATCGATTCACTCTGCGGAATAATCTTATTGTCAATAAGGTATTCAATTCTCTTATTGAAATTGTTTATAGATTCAGGAGCATTAATCGAAGTACACTTTAACGTTACTGCAAGTTCCAATACTCTATATAGTTGTTCTAATCCCAATGTGTACATCGGATAGAAAAAGTGACCATAGAGAAGGCATCCCCGGGCCACTTCAAATAGTCTTTTCACCTCTTCAGGAACAACATCATCCAGAGTAGGCTCTAAAAACACTTCAACCCTCTGCTCTTTACTTGGTTTATAAAATTCTTGTTTTTCTTCTGAGAACCAGACAAAATAATCAGAAGTTTTATCCCCTTCTAGCCAATTATCTATCGTTAATTTTTTAAAACCTAGTTCCAAGCTTTACACCTCCCTGACTATAAAAATAATGGAGCTACCATAGGTAGCCCCATTATTAGGGTTGTTGTTAGTTCTAGTTGTAGTGTCTGTCGAATAAGGCACCATCGTTAGCAGTATGACCAAACCCAATCAGTCTAATACTTTATTTTCTAGTCTAAAACTTTATTTACTCGGAACACACTTGCTATATTAGCCCTATCTCCCCTACTCCACCGTAACACTCTTCGCCAAATTCCGTGGTTTATCCACGTCCAGGCCGCGAGAGATCGAAGCGTAGTAAGCGAGCAATTGCAATGGAATGACGGTCAGAATCGGTGCGAGCATTGGCAGCGTGGCTGGCAGGTAGATGACTTCGTCCACACTCTTTGCCAGGTCTTGGTCGCCTTCGGTTGCGAAGCCCAGGACATGGGCGCCGCGCGCCTTGACTTCCACGATGTTGCTCACCATTTTTTCGTAGATGTCTGGTTGTGTAGCCAATGCGACGACTGGTACGTTATCTTCAATCAGCGCAAGAGTACCGTGCTTCAGTTCGCCAGCCGGGTACGCCTCGGAGTGGATGTAGGAGATTTCCTTGAGCTTCAAGGAGCCTTCCAGCGATACCGCGTAGTCCAGGCTGCGGCCGATGAAGAACAGGCTGTTTACCCCTTTTGTGCTCTCTGCAAAATGGCGCACTTGCTCGGCGTCTTCGAGCATCGATGCGATTTTGCCAGGAATGGTTTCCAAGTGCTCCACTACGCTTGCTACCTCGGCCGCTTCCAGCGTGCCTTTTACCTGCGCCAGATACAGGCTGAACAGGTACAGGGCTACCACTTGGGAAGTGTACGCTTTGGTAGAAGCTACGGCTACTTCAGGACCAGCCCAGGTGAAGATCACTTCGTCCGCCTCGCGCGCGACAGAGCTGCCTACTACGTTCGTGATGGCCATGACCTTCACGTTGCTCTTCTTCGCTTCGCGGAGCGCAGCCAGCGTATCTGCTGTCTCACCGGATTGGCTGATGACGATCATCAACGTTTTGTCCGTGTAGATCGGGTCGCGGTAACGGAACTCGGAAGCTACAGCTACCTCTACCGGTACACGGGTCCATTTTTCGATGACGTCTTTGCCGACCAGACCTGCGTGCATGGAAGTACCGCAAGCGACAATGTAGATTCGGTCGTACATTGCCAGCTCGGCATCGCTCATTTTCAGCTCAGGCAAAATGACGCGTTTGTTCTCGTGGTCAATGCGTGCGCCCATCGTGTCGCGGACTGCTTGAGGCTGCTCATGAATTTCTTTCAGCATGAAAGAATCATAGCCGCCTTTTTCCGCTTGCACCAAATCCCACTCGACATGGAACAGATCCCGCTCGATTTTTTCTCCGCTCTCTGCGTCCATCAGTTCCACGCCGTCGCGAGTCAAAACAGCCATTTCGCCTTCGTTCAAAATGTATACGTCACGTGTATGCTCCAAAATAGCCGGGATATCCGAGCCGATGAAGCTCTCGCCCTGACCTACGCCGACCACAAGCGGGCTAGCCAAACGAATCGCTACCAGCTTATCTGGCTCATGCTCGGTCATGATTCCCAACGCATAGGCACCACGCATACGCTGCACAGCTCGACGCGCTGTAGACACGATATCTCCGTCGTACATGTCAGCCAGCAAGTGAGCGATGACCTCGGTATCTGTCTCGGAAGTGAACGTGTAGCCTTTTGCAAGCAGCTCTTCCTTCAACGGCAGGAAGTTCTCGATGATCCCGTTGTGAACGACAGCAAAAGACGTTTTTGCGTCAGTATGCGGATGGGAGTTTTCGTCAGACGGTTTTCCGTGCGTCGCCCAACGTGTATGCCCGATTCCCATGCAGCCGGAAAGCGGCTTCGACTCCAAACGATCTTCCAGCACTGCAAGGCGTCCCTGCGCCTTTTCCAATTCCAGGCCGTTGTCATTCACTACCGCGATACCAGCAGAGTCATAACCGCGATACTCCAGCTTGCGCAGACCTCCGATAACGATCTCTTGCGCTTGTTTATCTCCAATATATCCAACGATTCCGCACATAAGTGTATGATCCCCTTCCAAAATTGACGGGGACACAACCCAAAACCAATGGTACGGGGGAGTGCCCCCGCCATTCCATGTTTTATGATCTATATTTTTGTACTAATCCGTGGCTTGAAACGTATCACACGCAAAGTTTTGTCCATCAGATCACCCTGATGCTTTGTCCTTGCGTTCTGCGGCAGTGATACTGCTGCCGGGAGGTACCCGCCGAAATCTTCGATAAACCTCCACCTCGTCCACTGGGCTCCATGTCGGGCAGCCACAGTGCTGGCGCTTTACGACTGTTGGTTTCTTGCTTTCCCTCAAAAATGTGTCTGTTCAATCTCCTCCCAATTTTTGCAATTGGTGCTCCGGCGCACATGAACACTGTACCACAGATCGAACGAAGCGACAATATCTTCGTCATTTACATGTATGCAAAAGGGAGTGGCATCGCACCACTCCCTCCGAACATTTTTTATACCAGTTCCTGTTTGACCACGTCTACGATCCGGTGTACAAGCCCTTCCAGCTGAGCAGCATCCGGGCCTTCTGCCATCACGCGTACAATCGGCTCTGTACCGGACGGACGAACCAACACACGGCCGTTGCCTGCCAGCTCTTCTTCCACCTCGCGGATCGCCTGCTCGATCGCTACGTTGCCGTTCAACTTCGACTTGTCCTCTACACGGACATTGATCAAAAGCTGCGGATACTTGACCATCACCTGTTTCAGCTCGGACAAAGGCTTGCCCGATTCCTTGATGATGTTCAACAGCTGCAAGCCTGTCAAAAGGCCGTCACCTGTCGTATTGTAATCCAAGAAGACGATATGGCCGGACTGTTCTCCACCGAGGTTGTAGCCGCCGCGCAGCATCTCTTCCACCACGTAGCGATCGCCTACAGCCGTTTTGGTTGTATGAATGGAGCACTCCTCCATCCCTTTGAAAAAGCCCATATTGGCCATAACGGTTGTTACAACAGTATTGTTGTTGAGCTTTCCTTTTGCTTTCAACGCACGTGCGCAAACCGCCATGATGTAATCGCCATCGATGATTTCGCCTGTCTCGTCGACCGCGATACAGCGGTCCGCATCGCCGTCAAAAGAAAGTCCCAGGTCAGCTTTATGCTTCAGCACTTCCTCCTGAAGTCGCTCAGGATGGGTAGAGCCGCATTGTTCGTTGATATTGACTCCGTTCGGGTTGGCCCCGATGGTGATCACTTCTGCGTCCACGTCTGCAAACAAACGGGCTGCCAGCGACGACACCGCTCCATTGGCACAGTCCAAAACAACCTTCAAACCGTCGAAACGCTCGGATACGGTACTTTTCAGGTGAGAGAGATACTTTTGTCCACCTTCAAGAAATTCCAATACCGTGCCGATCTGTTCTCCTACTGGTCTTGGCAAAGTGTCCTCTGCGGCGTCCAGATACTGTTCCACTTCGGCTTCTACGTCGTCGGACAGTTTGAAACCGTTGCTGCCGAAGAACTTGATTCCGTTATCCGGAAACGGATTGTGGGAGGCGGAAATCATGACACCCGCATCCGCACCCAATGCACGCGTGAGATACGCAACACCCGAGGTGGAGATGACACCCAATCTGACCACTTCTGCTCCAACCGAAAGCAAGCCAGCCAAAAGCGCGTTTTCCAGCATTTGTCCGGAAATGCGCGTGTCGCGCCCAATCACCACTTTTGGTTTGCCTTCCTGCTTGTGTCTGGTGAGAACGTAGCCGCCAACGCGACCGATTTTAAATGCCAGTTCGGGTGTCAATTGTGTATTGGCTACACCACGCACACCGTCTGTTCCGAAATACTTCCCCATGTTTGTCCCTCATTTCCTTCCTTGTGCACACAACAGCTTATGTCTACCTTTGTTTGTTCGTGATTTCGATTGTGACCTTTTTCGGTGCGCTCGCAGAAGTCTTGATATAATCCGGCTGATTGAAAATATAATTCAGAGGCACCTCGTACACACCAGCCGGCATATTGCTGACGTCTGCCACGACCTGCAAGTCTTCGTGTCTCAATTGATCCAGCACTTGGGCTGCACCTATTACATCAAAGTCAATTGTAGACAGCTCCTGACCATCGGTGGACAACACCCTGGCTTGCATAGTCTCTGACAACCCGCTGATGCGAATCGGGATTTTCTCCAAACGCTTGGTTGTGGACGGAACTACTTTCAACGATACCTTGAGATACTCCGGCTCTACCTTCACGATGTTATCCGCTAACGGTATCTTTAGCTCCAAAAGACGATCTGATGTAATGTTGCTAAGATCGATTTCCGGTCCTGAGTAGGTGTTCGCCTTCATGGCGTCGATGACCTCTTTCGGACCAAAAACGGTCACTTCATCCACATTCATATCCATACTAGCCAAACTATAGCCATTCGGCATTTCATTCGTCAAGTTTAATTTGATCGGCACTTTCACAAAAGGACTGGTGACCGGGATGTTTACCTCAACCGTCAGCGGAATGACATCCGCCCCTTGAATCACATTTCCTGACTTGTCCACGACTTTCAGTGGGACTGTAGTCTTAATCGCGGAAGTGGCCCCTTCCAGATCGACGGACGCCTTGACTGCCGCCACTTTGTCTACCTGGCTTTCCGGAACTCTGACAAGCGCCCTGAACGGCTTGACGATCGGTTCACCCGCGGTATAGCCGGGAGCTACTTGTCCCAGTTTTTCCACGGTAACTTCCCGTTCCACTGTCTTCTTCTCTTCCAGCGTAATTTCCACGATGTTCGGAATGATGCCCACTTTCACTTCATCCGGAAACCCTTTGTACTGGACAGGAACCCTGTGAGTCCCTTTTCCCAAATTGGTCGCATCGACGTATACTTCCATCGAATCAGCCGGGAAAAAGTTATGGCGGTAAAACGGGTTGTTGCTTTCCAAAGCGACTTTTACCGTTCGCTGCTGCTTGACGACCTGGAAACGATCCGTATCGTACTTGACATGCAAGGTCACGCCGTCGATAAAGACGGGCTGGCTCGCTTCCGGAGTCGGGGTCTGCTCTGTTTCCAGATTGACGACCATCCACATCATGACAGCCAAAAGCAGCGCTACGGCCCGTGCAAACCAATGACTGTTCAACCATTTATCCATGTTTTCGCCTCCATTGCCAACGACTGCCAATGGACTTGCCCTTTGACAGAGGCTGGAGCTGTTCGGTCAGCATCTCTGCCAGTTGCGCCTCCGTCAGATTTCGGTTCATCGCGCCATGCGCGGCAAAAGACACTTGTCCCGTCTCTTCCGAAACGATAATGGACATGCCATCCGAAACCTCGCTCACGCCGATTGCGGCGCGGTGACGAGTCCCCAACTCCTTGGAGATGGAGTTGTTCTCGGACAACGGAAGGTAACAGGCAGCAGCCAAAATGACGTCCTTGCGCATGATCACGGCTCCGTCATGCAATGGCGTATTCGGAATAAAAATATTGATCAAAAGCTCCGAGCTCACCCGCCCGTTGATGGCGATGCCCGTCTCTACATAGTCGTTCAGACCTGTCTCGCGTTCAATGACGATCAATGCCCCAATCCGCCGTTTTGCCATGTAGGTAACCGATTTGCACACTTCCTGCACCACGCGGTTTACCATATCGTCATCTTGCAGGCTGCTCGAACGCGAAAAGAGCTTGCCTCGCCCGAGCTGCTCCAGCGCACGCCGCAGTTCCGGCTGAAAGATAATGACCACAGCCAATACCCCGAAAGTAAACGCCTGGGACATCAGCCAGTGAAGCGTCGTCAGCTGGAAGTATTTGCTGAGAAGCCAGGTGATGACGATGACCATGATCCCCTTCAGCAATTGTACCGCGCGTGTTCCGCGGATGAGCATAATGATTTTATAGATCACGTATGTAACGAGTAAAATATCCGTTCCATACCGCAGTAAATCCCCATAATCCATCGATATCATAACGAAGCCCCCATATCTCGCTCCATCTAAATAAGGTCAGCCTGTCTCCTGCGGAAAAAGCACGGCTCCACTGCCGTGCTGTTGATAGCTGTACTCTCTATTTTCTCTTATGGCAAGATCGGAAGCAAGTCATTTCCAATATTTTTCACCTCATACCAAATCCAATCGAAAATAGCTTCTATAGATTCAGTGTTTCCCACCACCTGAGCGGTAGATGCCACGAACACTTTGCCTTCGATGGCTACGACATTTCCTTTGACGTGTCCTTGAACGTCTACATTGCCGTTGCGCACGACCAAATCACCGTCGATGCTCGTTCCAGCCGGCACCACGACGACGTTGCGTTGCCGATCTATTTTCAACTTATCCATGTTCGCGGAGGATACCTGTAGCGTGTTGTCCCGATCGAACCAGTTCGCGCACAAGCTGCCCGTCATGAGGAACAGAAATACTGCTGCCGCGGTCAAAAACGGGTGATTGCGCAGCCAGCTGGAAAAAAGGTTGGCTTTGGTCGGCGCAGGTAATTGCGCGAGTACGCGTGCAGTAAAATCAGGAGAAACATGAATATGTGAAGCGCTCTGTACAAAAGCGATGGCCCGCTGCAACTCGTGCATATGCTGGCGGCAGCTCGCACATGACCTTATATGTGCTTGCAAATGCTGATTGGCTAATTCATCAGTGTCCCCATCCAAATATTCGTGAATGAGAATTATCATTTCCCGGCATTCCATCGTGATTTTCTCCTTTCTCACATCAATCGCAACTTGCTTCGCAACGCTTCCCGTCCTCGGTGAATGCGCGTTTTAATCGTCGTAATGGGAAGTTTTACGATATCGCTGATCTCTTGCAACGACAAGTCCT
This sequence comes from Brevibacillus sp., assembly GCF_003521185.1. Taxonomy (NCBI): domain Bacteria; kingdom Bacillati; phylum Bacillota; class Bacilli; order Caryophanales; family Paenibacillaceae; genus Brevibacillus; species Brevibacillus sp. Next base: position 2,882 of record NZ_DOTK01000067.1, on the reverse strand, counting down.
CGATGTAGCGCAAGATCATAATCGAGCGATATTTGGGCTGCAAATGAGACAGGGCATCCTGTACTGTCTCCTGCAACTCCTGCGTCACGACTTTGTCTTCTGGTGTTTTTTCACTAGAAGACAGGCGCGAATACCAGTCCATTCCCTGTCCTGGTTCGGTTTCTTCATCCAATGAAAAGTCAGGTCGTTTTTTACGGCCGCGGTCGATACATAGATTGGTTGCGATCCGGTAGATCCATGTGGAGAACTTGTAGCTGTCATCGTACGAATGCAAGTTGGCATACACGCGCAAAAAGGTTTCTTGCGCGATGTCCTCCGCATCCTGACGGTTCCCTACCATACGATATGCAAGCTGAAAAATCTTGTCTTTATAAATCTCGATCAACTCCGCAAATGCTTCGCGGTCTCCACGCTTCGCCCGCTGAGTCAACCGTTTCTCTACAAAATCCATGCGATCCTCCCCACAATACCGTAATCCTATATACGGATGATACTGCAAATGGTTTCGTTCCAAATACGCGTTTGTGCAGGTAATTTGTTGGGAATTAGAGGAATAAGGCTACTGCCTACCTCTATATATTAGTGATGATAACTCTTTCATCCCTCAGATGGAAAGGAGAGTGGGACGTATGTCAAAACAAGACGTTCTCCTCCAGATCGAGCAGTTGCGCAAAGAACTGAATGATCAGTACAAGAAGCAGGCATCCATCACTCCTGAATTAGTCGCCCTAAGCGTGCAACTTGATCACCTATTAAACGAACTACATCTCCATCCTTAGAATGTACTTCTTTCTTCCACCAATGTAAAGATGCGTAAAAAGCAAAAAGAGAGGCGATTGCAGCCTCTCTTCTTGCTTTTTACCCCTTCATTTTACAGCAATTTATCTCCGAATACAGAGCTCATCAACGCAACGGCAACCCGTGCCGTCATGTTTTCGCGATCAAGGATCGGATTTACTTCCACAAACTCGGCGGAACACAGAATGTCAGCATCAGCCAGCATCTCAAGGGACACATGGCCTTCGCGATAGGAAATGCCGCCAATCACCGGCGTTCCTACCCCTGGTGCATCGTGCGGATCGAGTCCATCCAAATCCAGACTCAAGTGTACGCCATCTGTGTTTTTGGACACATGGGCAATCGCTTCATCCATCACGCGAGCCATGCCCAACTTGTCGATCTCGTGCATCGTGAACACTTTCATGCCGATGCGCTTGATCAAATCGCGTTCCCCTTGATCCAGATCGCGCGCTCCGATGATCACCACATTTTCCGGCTTCAGCTTAGGTGCAAAGCCGCCGATGTTCGTCAGGCGCTGATGTCCGAAGCCAAGGCTTGCTGCCAGCGGCATTCCGTGAATGTTGCCGGATGGAGATGTCTCCCCGGTGTTCAAGTCTCCGTGAGCATCAAACCAGATGACCCCGAGATTTTTCACGTGTTTTGCCACACCAGCGATCGTACCAAGAGCGATGCTGTGATCGCCGCCCAGCACGAGCGGAAAACGGCCAGCGGTCATGATATCGCTTACAACATCAGCAAGCTTTTCATTTGCTTCTACAACTTCATCCAGATATTTATGATTTTCCGTTTCCGTAAAGTGATGTGGACGGGTGACAAAAATATCTCCGCGATCCTCGATGTGAAAGCCCATTTTCTCCAGACGAGCTACTACACCTGCATAGCGGATTGCGCTAGGCCCCATATCTACTCCACGGCGGTCTGCCCCCAGATCCATCGGTACGCCAACAATACTCATGTTCTTGTTCATTATAAATGCCCCCAATTCCTTCGATCGTTGTTGCTTCACCCCTATATTGTAGCCTCCGATGGCGAAATGACTCAACTCGACAGGATTTTGCATAAATAACCCGTTTGTCATGTTATTGTCAAAAATGTCCCTTTTTGGGAAGCACAAAAAAACGAGCAACCGAATCGGCCACTCGCTTTACACAAAACATATGGAGCGGGTGATGGGAATCGAACCCACGCGACCAGCTTGGAAGGCTGGAGTTCTACCATTGAACTACACCCGCACAACTTTATGGAAAACATGCAAAACCCTGCAAAAATGAAGGGTAAAAATGGTCGGGAAGACAGGATTCGAACCTGCGACCCCTTGGTCCCAAGCCAAGTACTCTACCAAGCTGAGCTACTTCCCGATTATAAGGTGAAAATGGCGTGCCCTGAGAGATTCGAACTCCCGACCTTTTGATTCGTAGTCAAACGCTCTATCCAGCTGAGCTAAGGGCACATATTTTTTTACCAGTAAAAACTGGTGAGCCATGAAG
>NZ_DOTK01000067.1:0-495 GCF_003521185.1 Brevibacillus sp. | reverse complement strand
CTTACCGCTTGGCTATACCCCAAAAACGCGAAAAAAATGGTGGGGAGAGACGGATTCGAACCGCCGAACCCGGAGGGAGCAGATTTACAGTCTGCCGTGTTTAGCCACTTCACTATCTCCCCATTTTCAGCTATAAAAAGTGGTGGAGGCTGACGGGATCGAACCGCCGACCCTCTGCTTGTAAGGCAGATGCTCTCCCAGCTGAGCTAAGCCTCCGAAGTCCCTCACAAAGTGAAGAGATTGCGTTGTAGCAACACCAAGTACTTTGCGAGAGCCCCAACAAATAGTTGGGTGTATAGGTGACCCGTAGGGGATTCGAACCCCTGTATGACAGCGTGAAAGGCTGCTGTGTTAAACCGCTTCACCAACGGGCCATGATTGTTAGGATGACTTCTGGTGCTCCCGACAGGAATCGAACCTGCGACCTCTTCCTTACCATGGAAACGCTCTACCGACTGAGCTACAGGAGCATCATATGGCTCCTCGGGACGGACT
>NZ_DOTK01000046.1:0-42672 GCF_003521185.1 Brevibacillus sp. | reverse complement strand
AGTCGCCCCCTCCTACTCGATTAGCGCGAATACACATGCGCATGCAAACGTCCTTCGGCAAAAGAATTTCTATGCTATAATGATCACGGGTGAAGATAATGAGCGAAAAATCAATCAGGGAACGAATTATTGATACGGCCATGCGCCTGTTTGAAGCACATGGCTACCACCGGGTCACCGTCGACCAGATCGTCAAAGAAAGCGGCACCTCCAAGGGAGGCTTTTACCACAACTTCAAGTCCAAGGATGAACTGCTCTACATCATTCACGACCAGTTCATTACGTACGTGCTGGAAAAAGCGGAAGAAGCGTACGAGAAGTGGGATACGCCAACCGAGCGCCTGCAAGCAATCGTCAAATCGTTTGTGATGATGATCGATCTGTACCGCTCGCAGGTCACGATCTTTTATCAGGAAAGCCTGTTTTTGACCCCGGAGTATTTCACTGATATTGAAACGAAGCGGGACCGCTACAAGCAAATCATGTTTACCGTCATTTCCGACGGGATCAAATCGGGCGAGTTCCGGCCGGAGCTGCCTGTGCCAATCGTCTCTATGGCGATTTTCGGCATGGTCAACTGGATTTACAAATGGTATCAAAAAACAGGGACGTATTCGATCGAGCAGATTGCGGACATTTACGCCGACATGGTTCTGCATTCCGTCCTGAAGCCAGAAGCGATGAAAAATCCGGACTTCAACCGCTTTTTCCTGGCTTCGCCCGAAGCGCCGTTCAAATTGTTGTAAACGAATATGGATCAGGCGACTACTCGTCATTGCTAAAAATGGGAGCAGAGGCATAGTCGCTTCACGGTCCGGTCAGCGATGTATCATTCAGACTGACTGGTTGGTCTGTACGACGATTCAGACATTTGCTATAATGTTTAAAAGACCAACTGGTCGGTCTTGCGCATTCATCACAGACCAACCAGTCGGTTCGTTGGCAAATCAGCCACAATGAGTCGGGACATGGGAGGAATACGTATGTTTTCGATCTATGAACTGAGAGAACTGGTCAAGCTGCTGGAGCAGACAGACATAGAGTCTATCGATGTCAGCGATGACGAATCCCGTTTGCGCATCAAACGCCGGACTGCCGGGCAAACAGCAAGCGTTGCTGCCGTGACTGCGTCGACGTTGCCAGCGGTCACTGCGCCGACGTTGCCAGCGGTCACTGCCAAGCCAGCTTCATCCGTCGTCAACCTGCCGCAAAAAGCAGGAACTCAACCGCTCCAAACAGAACCTGTAGCAACAAAGCGGCAGGAGGCAACAGCTCATCCCGCAGAAAAGACGGAAAACTTGCATAAAATCACCTCCCCGATGGTCGGGACCTTTTACGCGGCTTCTGCCGAGGATGCGCCACCGTATGTAGCGGTACACGATCGCGTGGAGCCGTCCAGCATTGTCTGTATCGTGGAAGCCATGAAGCTGTTCAACGAGATTGAAGCAGAGGTCAAAGGGGAAATCGTTTCGATACTGGTACAAAACGGCCAACTGGTTGACCACGGCCAGCCGCTGTTTTTGGTGAAGCTTGCCGAGTAGAATCGGCGAATGAGGGGAGGTCTGGATCGTGAATAAAGATACACTGTTTACGCAATTTCCTGTGCCGACGTACGAGCAATGGCGGGAGGCGGCCGAAAAATCGTTGAAGGGAGCTGCCTTCGATGCCAAGCTGTTGACCAAAACACAGGAAGGAATTATCCGCCAGCCGATCTATCGGGCGGAAGATGTCGCAACATTGCCACGACGAGGGGTGCCAGGCGAGGCTCCTTTTGTCAGGGGAACGAGAAGTCCGCTGGATCAGCAGGCTGGGCGCTGGGAGGTCTGCCAGGAAATGGCGGCCCCGGACGCGAAATCGTTTCATGAAGCGGCATTGACAGATTTGGCTCGCGGGCAAACGGCGCTGCACATCGTATTTGATCGCGCTGTGCGCGCAGGGCTTGATCCAGATGAAGCACTGCCGGAAGACATCGGTAAAGACGGCTTGTCCATTTTTGCGCTGGAAGAACTGGGGGAAGCTTTGCGCGGACTGAATTTGGAAGAGCTGCCTTTGTTCGTGCAGTCGGGAGCATTAGGCTTGCCAGTCTTTTCCCTGCTGTTCGCTCATATGAAGGCGAGCGGCCACAGTCCGGCAAACTTGCGGGGATGCATCGGGCAAGACCCGCTGACGCCGTTGCTCGTGGAAGGACAGCTTCCGCACTCGCTTGACACTGCTTTTGCCGCGATGGCGAAAATGACGAGTTGGGCCAGTCAGCATGCGCCCAAGCTCAAAACGATTCTCGTTCAGGGCAATCCGTATTGCGAGAGCGGCGGTCATGCTGTGGCCGAGCTGGCTTTTTCGCTGGCAACGGGCGTCGAGTATATTCAGGCGATGCTTGACCGCGGCCTTTCGATTGAAGAAGTGGCGGGCCGGATGCAGTTTTCTTTTGCGGTCGGTTCCGATGTGTTCATGGAAATTGCCAAGCTTCGGGCCGTGAAAATGCTGTGGGCGAATATTGTGGACGCGTACGGCGGTTCGGTCGAGGCGCAAAAAATAGCGATTCACGCCCGCACAGCGGCTTGGACGAAAACGGTCTGCGACCCGTACGTCAACATGCTGCGCGCAACTACGGAAGCGTTTTCTGCGATTGTTGGCGGCGTCGACAGCTTGCATGTATCTGCTTTTGACGAAGCGATTCGTCCAGCCAACGAGTTTTCCCGCCGGATCGCACGCAATACACAAATCATTTTGGAACAGGAGGCGCACCTGGCAAAAGTCGCTGACCCTGCTGGCGGCTCCTGGTATGTCGAGTGGCTCACGGACGAATTGGCGAAAAAGGCGTGGGAGCTGTTTGTGCAAGTAGAGGAGCAGGGCGGCTTGCTTCGTGCTTTGGAGTCCGGCTTCGTGCAAGAAACGATTGCCCAGACAGCGGCCCGCAAGCAAAAAGACATCCAAGAGCGCAAAAGCCGCATCGTCGGCACCAACATGTATCCGAATCCTGCGGAGCAGCTGCTCACGCGTCCAGCCAACCCAGCGCTTCACAAGCAGCGAGTCGCGGAATTGCGCGCATACCGCAGCCAAAAAAATCCGGCTGATGCCGCAGAAGCTTTGGAAAAGCTGGCGCAACATACGGCTGATTGGGTGGAAGCGGCGGCAAAAGCAGCGCTTGACGGCGCGACCGTAGGCGATATTGCCAAGGCGCTGACCGCAGGCAAGCAAGCGTCGACGGTGATTGCTCCGCTTCGCGTTCACCGGGCGGCTGAAGCTTTCGAAACATTGCGCAAGCAAGCGGAAGCGTACGCAGGGAAAACAGGGCAGCGGCCATCCGTGTTTCTGGCGGCGCTTGGCCCTGTCGCCAAGCATAAGGCGCGAGCGGACTTTGCCGCAGAGTTTTTTGCCGTCGGCGGTTTTGCAGCGCTGCGAACAGCAGCGTACAGCTCGGCAGCAGAGGCGGCACAAGCGGCAATCGCATCGGGAGCGCGGATTACCGTCATTTGCTCCGACGATGCAAGCTATCCCGAGCTGGTGCCGCCACTCGCCCAGGCGATCAAGCAGGCGGCTCCGGATATGACCGTGCTTTTGGCTGGATTGCCGGATGCCGAGCAGCTGGCGCAGTACAAAGCGGCTGGAGTGGATGATTGCATTCATCTGCGCTCCAATTGCTATCAGATGCTGCGAGAACTTCAGGAGCGGACAGGAGTGAGCTCACGATGAAGAGACCTGATTTTTCCAAAATGCCGTATTCGTCCAGGCGGGACATCTCCGACTTGTTTCCGGCGGAGGCTTTTGCCGGGGCAAAGGCGTTTGAGTTTGCGGAGCAGCAGTTGTGGCAGACGATGGAGCAAATCCCCGTCAAGCCTGTTTATACAAAAGAAGATGTGCAAGACATGACGCATCTGGGCTACATGCCGGGCCTGCCTCCTTATTTCCGCGGCCCGTATCCGACGATGTACGTCACCCAGCCTTGGACCGTGCGCCAGTATGCCGGATTTTCCACGGCAGAGGAGAGCAACGCCTTTTATCGCCGCAACCTGGCTGCCGGACAAAAAGGGCTGTCGATTGCCTTTGACCTCGCCACGCACCGCGGATACGATTCCGACCACCCGCGCGTAGTCGGGGATGTCGGCAAGGCGGGAGTGGCTGTAGACTCGATTCTCGACATGAAAATTTTGTTCGACGGGATTCCGCTGGATAAAATGTCTGTTTCCATGACGATGAACGGAGCGGTATTGCCGATCATGGCCTTTTACATCGTGGCGGCGGAGGAGCAGGGCGTATCGCAGGCTGAGCTGACCGGGACGATTCAAAACGACATTTTGAAAGAATACATGGTGCGCAATACGTACATTTACCCGCCAGAGGCGTCGATGAAAATTATTTCCGACATCTTCGCCTACACCTCGAAGCACATGCCCAAGTTCAACAGCATCAGTATTTCCGGCTACCATCTGCAAGAAGCAGGCGCGACAGCGGACATCGAGCTGGCGTATACGCTCGCGGACGGTTTGGAATACGTGCGAACGGGGCTTGCGGCTGGCATCGACATTGACGCTTTCGCACCGCGCCTGTCGTTTTTCTGGGCGATTGGCATGAACTACTTCATGGAGGTAGCGAAAATGCGGGCGGCACGCCTGATTTGGGCGAGCCTGATCAAGCAGTTCAACCCGAAAAACGAAAAGTCGATGGCGTTGCGCACGCACTCGCAAACATCCGGCTGGAGCCTGACCGAGCAAGACCCGTACAACAACGTCGTGCGGACGTGCGTGGAAGCGATGGCGGCGGCGCTCGGACATACGCAGTCGCTGCATACGAATGCGCTCGATGAGGCGATTGCGCTTCCGACCGACTTTTCCGCGCGAATCGCCCGCAACACACAGTTGTTTTTGCAGGACGAAACCCAGATTACGAAGGTCGTGGACCCGTGGGCAGGCTCGTACTACGTCGAGTCGCTGACAGCGCAGCTCGTGGAAAAAGCGTGGGCGCACATCGAGGAGATCGAAGCTTTGGGCGGCATGGCGAAAGCGATTGAGACGGGATTGCCCAAAATGAAAATCGAGGAAGCGGCAGCCAGACGCCAGGCGCATATCGATTCGGCGAAAGAAGCTATCATCGGTGTGAACAAGTACCGTCTGGACAAGGAAGACCCGCTGGAAATTCTCGAAGTCGACAACACAGCGGTACGCGAAGCGCAAATCCGCCGATTGCAAGAGCTTCGCGAAAATCGAGACGAGGCGCGGGTGCAGGCGGCACTGTCTGCTATCACCGAGTGTGCGCGAACGGGCGAAGGCAATTTGCTGGCGCTGGCGATTGAAGCGGCGCGGGCAAGGGCGTCGCTCGGCGAAATCTCGGATGCGTATGAAAAGGTGGTCGGACGGCACAAAGCGGTGATCCGCTCGATCAGCGGCGTCTACAGTGCAGAGTACGCCGATGCGGATGAAGTGGCAGCGGTGCGCAAAATGGCGGATGAATTTGAGCAGTGGGAAGGGCGGCGTCCGCGCATCATGATCGCCAAGATGGGCCAGGACGGGCACGACCGGGGAGCAAAAGTCATCGCGACCGCTTTTGCCGACCTGGGCTTTGATGTCGATATCGGGCCGTTGTTCCAGACACCGGAGGAAACGGCAAAACAAGCGGTGGAAAACGACGTGCATGTGATCGGCTTCAGCTCGCTCGCTGCCGGACACAAGACATTGCTGCCGCAACTCGTGGAGGAGCTGAAAAAGTTGGGCCGCGAAGATATCGTCGTCGTCATCGGCGGGGTCATTCCGCCGCAGGATTACGCCTTTTTGCGCGAGCATGGCGCTGCCGCCATCTTCGGTCCGGGAACCGTCATTCCGGTAGCAGCCCAGCACGTTTTGCAGGAAATCGTACATCGACTGGAGGCTGCCGGCCTATGAGCGGCGGTGGAGACGGCAAAACATCCCTGAACTTTTCTTCCAAAGTCCGCCTCCCGCGCCTTTCTGTCGAGCAGTACGTCGAGGGCGTGCGGGCAAACAACCGGACCGTGCTCGCCCAGGCCATCACGCTGGTCGAGAGCAATTCCGCCGCCCATATGGACATGGCGCAGGAAGTGATCCGCCAGCTTTTGCCCCACACCGGGCAATCGATTCGCATCGGGGTGTCGGGAGTGCCGGGAGCAGGCAAAAGCACGTTTATCGAGGCATTTGGCACGATGCTGTGCGAAAAAGGCCATCGGGTGGCTGTGCTTGCGGTCGATCCGAGCAGTACCGTCACGCGCGGGAGCATTCTCGGCGACAAGACGCGGATGGAGCTGCTCTCGCGCAACCCGAACGCGTTCATCCGCCCGTCCGCTACCGGAGGGACGCTGGGCGGGGTCAACCGGAAGACGCGGGAAACGATGCTGATTTGCGAAGCGGCTGGCTACGATGTCATTTTGGTCGAGACGGTTGGCGTCGGACAGAGCGAGACGACCGTCCGATCGATGGTCGATTTCTTCCTGCTGTTGATGCTGACCGGAGCTGGCGACGAGCTGCAAGGGATCAAAAAGGGGATCATGGAAATTGCCGACGCGCTGTTGATCAACAAAGCGGACGGGGAGAACCGCACGCGGGCTTTGATTGCCAAAGGCGAGTACAACCGGGTGCTGCACTACTTGCAGCCGGCTACGTCCGGCTGGGAGACGAAAGCGTACATGTGCTCGGCGGTGACCGGAGAAGGCATCGCGGACATATGGGAGGTCGTTGGCGCATTTCGCCATGTGACGGGACTATCGGGCAGCTTCGAGGCCCGGCGCAAGGCGCAACTGCTCGACTGGATGCACAGCATGGCCCAAGACTACTTGCGCACTACGTTTTTTGGCAATCCGCAAGTAGCCAAGATGCTCCCGGCCATCGAGCAATCCGTGACGAGCGGACAATTGTCGCCGACGAGCGCGGTACAACAGCTTGTAGCCATTTTCGAAAAAGCGATCATGAAATAGAGAGAGGAAGAAGGTCGGACGATGAGCGACATGCACAAAAAAATCGATGACTTGATGGAGCGAAAATTCAAAATCGAGCTGGGCGGCGGTGACGCCCGGATTGATGCCCAGCATAACCGCGGCAAGCTGACTGCCCGCGAGCGGATCGAGCTGTTGCTCGACCCGGATACGTTCATGGAGTTGAATCCGTTCGTCGAGCACAGAGCGACGCATTTCGGACTGGATCAGATGGAAGCGCCGGGCGAAGGCGTCGTAACCGGATACGGCAAAATTAACGGTCGCCCTGTTTACTTGTTCGCGCAGGACTTCACTGTATTTGGCGGTGCGCTCGGCGAGATGCACGCCATGAAGATCGCCAAAGTCATGGATTTGGCTGCGAAAAACGGCGCTCCGTTCATCGGATTGAACGACTCCGGCGGCGCACGCATTCAGGAAGGCGTCAGTTCCCTGGACGGATACGGCACGATTTTTTACCGCAATGCGATCTACTCCGGGGTGATCCCGCAAATCTCGGTTATTTTGGGGCCTTGCGCGGGCGGAGCGGTCTACTCTCCGGCCATTACCGACTTCGTGTTCATGGTCGAAAAGACGAGCCAAATGTTCATCACCGGACCAAAAGTGATCGAGACAGTAACAGGCGAGAAAATTTCCGCGGAAGACTTGGGCGGCGCGCGCGTCCACTCCACGGTCAGTGGCAATGCCCACTTTACGGCCGAATCCGAGCAAGAGGTGCTGGAATCAGTGCGCAGGCTGCTCAGCTTCCTGCCGCAAAACAACCGCGACCGCGCTCCTGTCCTCGAAGCTGCGGGCGGCGAAGAATGGCAGGAAGAGCTGCTGGAGCTGGTTCCGGCCGAGAGCACGAAAGTGTATGACGTTCGCAAAGTGATCGAAAAAATCGTGGATCAGGGCGACTTCATGGAAGTGCAGCCGAATTTTGCTCGCAACATCGTCATCGGACTGGCGCGGATCGACGGACACAGTGTCGGGATCATCGCCAACCAGCCGAAAGTAATGGCGGGCGGACTCGACATTCATTCTTCCGACAAGCTGGCCAGGTTCATCCGCTTCTGCGATTGCTTCAACATCCCGCTGTTGACCTTTGAGGATGTCTCCGGCTTTTTCCCGGGGATCAACCAGGAGCACGGAGGAATCATCCGCCACGGGGCGAAGATTTTGTATGCGTACTCGGAAGCGACCGTGCCGAAAATTACCGTCATTTTGCGCAAAGCGTACGGCGGCGCATACGTGGCGCTCAATTCCAAGTCGATTGGCGCAGATATCGTCTACGCCTGGCCAAATGCGGAAATTGCCGTCATGGGCCCAGAAGGTGCTGCGAACGTCATTTTCGCAAAAGAAATCGAGAGCAGCGAAAATCCGGCGGCAACCCGCGCGGAAAAAATCGCGCTCTACCGCGAGAAATTCGCCAATCCGTACGTGGCGGCAAGCCTCGGCATGGTCGACGACGTCATCGACCCGCGGGAAACCCGGATGAAGGTCGCCCAGGCGTTGGAGATGCTCAGAAACAAGCAGGAAGACCGTCCGTACAAAAAGCATGGGAACATCCCATTGTAAGAGGGGAGCATCTTGCATGAAGCTGCATGAACTGCGTGAATTGATCAAGCTGGTCAACCAGTCGTCCATCGAGGAGCTGGAATGGGAAAAGGGCAAAGAGCGAATCGTCATCAAAAAAAGCGAGCCTGCGGCAGTGAGCGCGACGCCGTTTCCGGTTCAGACAGACGAGGTGGATCAAGGCTACCAGCAAGCCGCCGCTACAATTGAAACAGCGACACTTGCCGTCGAGAAGGAGCAGGAAACTCCCGCGCCGGAAAAAACACCTCAGCTCGTCCTGTCCACGTCAGTCGGACTGTTTTACGCCCAGGTGAAGGTCGGGCAGACGATCAAGGCAGATGATGTGATCGGCCGCTGCACGGTCGACGCTTTGCAACTGTCCTCCGACATCGTTTCCACAGCGAATGGGGTTGTGGCCGAAATGTTGGTGCAGGATGGTCAATTGGTCGATTACGGAAAACCGTTGCTTGTTGTCAAGCCACAGTAAGAAGGAGCGTTCCTATGTTCAGGAAAGTATTGGTTGCCAATCGCGGCGAAATCGCCGTGCGCATTATTCGAGCGTGCCAGGAGTTGGGAATCGCTACGGTAGCGATCTACTCGGAAGCTGACCGCGAAGCGCTGCATGTCGAGCTGGCAGATGAAGCTTACTGCATCGGGCCGAAAGAGTCCAGGGAGAGCTATTTGAACATGCCCCGCATCATGACGGTCGCTTTGCTCACAGGGGTGGATGCGATTCATCCCGGCTACGGCTTTTTGGCGGAAAACGCTTCGTTTGCCCAGCTTTGCCAAGATTGCTCCATCACGTTCATCGGGCCAGATCCCGAAGCGATTACGAAAATGGGCGACAAAGCCGTCGCGAAAGCAACGATGAGTGCTGCCAATGTTCCGCTCGTTCCGGGAACAGACGGATTGATCGACGACATCGAGGAAGCAGTGCAAGTGGCCGGGGAAATCGGCTACCCTGTGATCGTCAAAGCTACGGCGGGGGGAGGCGGTCGCGGCATGCGCGTCGCTTATGACGCCGAGGAACTGGAAAAAGCGATTCGCCAGGCGCAAAAAGAAGCGGAAACCGCTTTTGGCAACGCGGGCGTGTATTTGGAAAAGTACGTCGAGGAGCCGCGTCACGTAGAGATTCAGGTCATGGGCGACAAGCATGGGAATGTCGTCCACCTCGGCGAACGGGATTGCTCGATTCAGCGCCGCCATCAAAAGCTGGTGGAGGAAGCGCCATCGCCAGCGCTGGATCAGGAATTGCGCGAGCGGATGGGGCAAGCTGCCGTGGCAGCGGCAAAAGCTGTTTCTTACCACGGAGCAGGTACGGTGGAATTTTTGCTCGATCGTCACGGGCAGTTTTACTTCATGGAAATGAACACGCGCATTCAGGTAGAGCATCCGGTCACCGAAATGATTACCGGGATCGACCTGATCAAAGAGCAAATCTCCGTCGCCGCGGGCAATCCGCTGTCTTTTACCCAGGATGAGGTGAAGATCAACGGCTGGGCCATCGAATGCCGGATCAACGCGGAAAATCCTGCAAAAAACTTCATGCCGTCGCCGGGAAAAGTGACCAATTACTTGCCTCCAGGCGGCTACGGCGTGCGCGTGGACAGCGCTGTTTATCCGGGCTATGACATCTCGCCTTTTTACGATTCGATGGTCGCCAAGCTGATTGTGTGGGGTGGCAGCCGCGAGGAAGCGCTGGCCCGCATGAAGCGCGCCTTGCGCGAATTTGTGATCGAAGGCGTGCACACGACAGTACCGTTTCACGAAAAATTGCTGGAGCATCCGGATTTTGTCTCCGGCCAATTCGCTACCAACTTTTTGGAGAAAAATCCGCTCGATCTGAAAGAAAGCGAGCCTGTTTCCGGCAAGTAAAGCGTGAGGATGGTTGCTTGCTGGCAATGGGAAACGTACTCTAGTGGCGGTCAAGCCTGCTTGCGGTTGAATGGTGTTAGCAGATATGGTAAGATGAGGTTACTTTGATGACTGGAGTTGAAGCCGATGTAGGAAGCTTTCTTGCTAGTAAAGGAAAACGATTGCGATGGATTTCGCATGTTTATTTCCTTATACGCAAGAAAGTTACGACATCTGTTCACTCAAACGGTATATGCAATCTGACTCCTTGCTGGGGTTTGGTTTGTTATATGTATTTGAGCTGCGAGAGAGTAACTTTCTTGCAGCTCTTTTTGATTTTTTCCAAGGAGGACGATTGTATGTCGACCATCAAAGTGACGAATTTGACTTTTGCCTACGACGGCAGTTTTGATCACATTTTTGAAAATGTCAGCTTCCAGATTGATACGGACTGGAAGCTCGGCTTTACCGGACGAAACGGAAGGGGAAAGACGACGTTTCTCCAGCTGTTGCTCGGTCGCCACGAGTACAGCGGAACGATCTCTTCCCAGGTGACGTTTGAATATTTTCCGTACCTGATTGAAAACAAGCAGCAAAACACAGCGGATGTCATTAGCGAAGTAATCCCTGACTATATGGAGTGGGAGCTTTTGCGCGAGTTCTCTTATTTGCAAATCGACGAGGAAGTTTTGTATCGGCCGTTTGCTACGCTGTCCAACGGCGAACAGACCAAGGTGCTTCTCGCCGCCTTGTTTTTGAAGGAAAACAGCTTCCTGCTCATTGACGAGCCGACGAACCATCTGGACATGGAAGGCAGGAAGCTGGTCAGCGACTATTTGCAGACCAAGCACGGCTTTATTCTCGTGTCTCATGACCGCGCCTTCCTCGACAATTGCGTCGACCATATTTTGTCGATCAACAAAACCAACATCGAGATTCAAAAAGGCAACTTCTCGACCTGGTGGGAAAACAAGCAGCGCCAGGATCACTTTGAGCTGGCTGAAAACGAGCGGCTGAAAAAAGACATCAAACGCCTGTCCGAGTCCGCGAAGCGCACCAGCGGCTGGTCGCATGAGGTGGAAAAAACGAAAAACGGTACGACCAATTCCGGCTCCAAAGTCGACAAAGGCTATATTGGTCACAAGGCAGCGAAAATGATGAAGCGCTCCAAATCGATCGAGCAAAGGCAGCATTCGGCTATCGAAGACAAGGCGAAGCTGCTGAAAAATGTGGAGCAGAGCGAAGCACTGAAAATCTCTCCGCTGACGTATCATAAAGATCGCCTGATCGAACTGGAAGATGTGGCGATTTTCTACGGAGATAAGCAGGTGACGGGCAGCGTTCGTTTTTCTATTTCACAAGGCGAGCGAATTGCTCTGTCCGGGAAAAATGGTTCGGGGAAATCGAGCATTCTCAAGCTGATTTGCGGCGAGGACGTGAGCTACACGGGAACGTTTCGCCAAGGAAGCCAGTTGAAAATCTCTTACGTCTCCCAGGATACGTCGCATTTGCAGGGCAGCTTGACGGCCTATGCGAAAAGCAACGACATAGACGAAAGCTTGTTCAAAGCCATTTTGCGCAAGCTGGATTTTTCCCGGACGCAATTCGAAAAAGACATGGCTTCGTTCAGCGGCGGGCAAAAGAAAAAGGTGCTGATCGCGAAAAGTCTTTCCGAGCGGGCGCATTTGTACGTTTGGGATGAGCCGTTGAACTTTATCGATGTGCTGTCGCGCATGCAGTTGGAGGAGCTGCTTTTGGAGCATGCGCCGACGATTTTGTTTGTCGAGCATGACCGGGAGTTTTGCCAAAACATCGCGACGAAAGTGGTTGAGCTGTGACGTGTCAGGCGTGCCCGTTTTGTCGGCTATCTCTTTGATTCGCCGCGCGTTCTTGTCCTGTTTTGCCACTCGTGGACATACGGTGTAGGGAGGGACATATACGTAGAGGTGGTATCATGAGCGCCGTTTGGCAAATATTTGCGTTCGTACTGATCGGGTACGTCTGGTTTACCGGCTTGGTTTGGCGAAGGAGGGCGCACATCCAGCCGATGCACGGAATGGTGAGCGCGATGGCTGTCGCCATGCTGGTGGGCTTGTTGACAGGTCTGCTTTTCGGTCTGCTGTTCCAGGGGAATCTGTCCCGCTCCACGCTGTGGGGGATGACTTGCGGCGCTTTTGCCGGATTCGTCTTCGGCTTGCGCTTGTCCGTGCTGACGATTGTGGAAGGGACGCTATCCGGGTTGATGGCTGGCATGATGGGCGCGATGCTCGGCGAGATGATGACGCTGGAGCAGGCAGAGCCGCTGTTGTTTTTCTTGGCGATGCTGTATACGGCGTGTCTGTTGCTGATGGAGCGATGGCATGGAGTGGAGCAAGCGAATAAAGCAAGCGTCTTTGGCAAACTAAGGCATCCGGTGGTCAGCGCGCTCCTGCTCATTATCGTTTTCGCCTGGTTTCAGTCGCTGACATTTGCGCTGCCGGTTGCAGGCGAGCGGTCGCAGGAGCAGATGCATCATGAAAACAGCCCGTAGTCTGTAACGGGCGAGAAAAGTCAGGAGGAGTACATGGCTTTACCGAAAAAAGGAACGCGGAGCATAACGGTTCAGCAAAAAACGTACCGCTGGGTCGTCAGCTCAGCGGGGCAAGGAATGCTTGTCGTGACGATTCAGAGCGCCGGGGAGGCCGGGCAGCTGATCCGGGTGTACATGAAGGCGGACGTGCCCGTAATGTCTGCGGCGACGGAGCAGGCAGGCGATTCGCCGCTTGCACAGGAGCGGCGAGCGATCAAGCCTTCCGATGTGGAGGCGATCATCGCCGAAGCCGTGCAGCAAGGGTGGGAGCCGGAGAAGAAAGGGACGCCGCTCAGTTTTGAGTGGCGGGGGGATGTGCTTTTTTCAAAAGGCAAGTAGGTAGTAGCGTCTTGGAAGTGGAGATAGCTTCTTGTGCACGGAGACAGCTTCTTGTGCACGGAGACAGCTTCTTGTGCACGGAAATAGCTTCTTGTACACGAAGGCAGCCTCTTGTGCACGAAGACAGCTTCTTGCACACACAATATTGGCGAGCCATAAGGTGATAGAAACGAACAGCGGTCAACAAGGAGGAATGACAGCAGCATACTCCAGGTTGACCGCTGTTTTTTTATGGAGCAGTGATTGTATACGTTGAAGAGTGCAGGCGTCGCTTTACGGATTGCGGGCAGCTGCAAATCGTTTTTTGTTTACCATAATAACATTCTGTAGACAGCGACTGCTCATTTGTCGGTCAAGCTGTCGAGAGGTTGCGGCATCAGCACAGCCAGATCATTTTTTGCCGAACGGACAGGCGGAGCACCGTTACTAAACGGTTTTTCTCCTGATTCAGATTCCGATTTTTCCACCTTTCCCCAATCGAAGCAATGGCGAAAGGGGCATACGCTGCACCTTTCGTGAGATAGCTGCCAAATAAATGCTATAATATGGACAAATTGTATCTTCCAGGGGGGAGTATGTTGCAACAGCTTTTTAACGAGATGATCAAGCAGGACGTGAAGCCGTTCCTTGCGCAGCATGGCTTTGTCAAGAAAAGTTTGAATTTCTACAAAATAACAGACAATCTCATTTACATGCTCAACTTCCAAAAATCCGCTGGCAATTCAGCTGATCATCTCATGTTTTATGTGAACTGCGGCATTTATTCGGCGGAGCTGGCGCAGATCCAAGCGAAGGACGTTTTGACTGAGCCGAAAGAAGCAGATTGTCATTTCAGGGCAAGAATCAGGGAAATTGCCGAGGTGGCTCCAGACCGCTTTGCCATCACTGCTGATACGAAAATGGATGACGTACGCAAAACGCTGTTAAGTGGACTGCAACAAGTTGTTCAATTCTATCGTACGATGACCAGTGCCAGGTCCATCGTGGATTATTACACGTCAGGCCCGTTTTTGCATTTGGGCGAAGAGAGCTTTCATTTGCTGTTGCAAACGAATGATGTAGCAGCGGCCAAACAGTATTTGCAGGCGTTGCAGGAAAAGCATGGGGCAGAACAGCGATGGACGATATTTGAAAAGCAATATGAGGCGATATTTAAACAGTATGGAGTGGAGTTTACGAAGCTGTAGGGGGAACCTTTTAGTTTTAGGAGGTGAACCTTGCGGGGAACGGTAGCTGACTGAAGTGCAGAACGATAGCAAAAGGAAGCAAAGTCATGAGCCATAACCGAAAAGACAGAGAAGCCTCCACATCAAATGGAGGCTCTTTGCACTTTGCTTATTACGCGTTAACGAGCAGTAACCGCTTTTAGTATTTGCAACATAAAGTTAACCATAATTCTATTCTGTAAAACTAAAAATCACCCAACAAATCAGGCAAGCTGTCGAGATGCTTAGCGAGCCAGATCATTTCTTTGGCAAAACGGGCGGGCGGGGCACTGTGCCGATCCATGTCTGCCGTAATCCACCAAACGCTTTCCAAGTACCACAACAGCTGGATTCCAGTCGTCAAATAGCCATGTTCCACTGGGCGCACTTCCTTGTAGCCGGATAGGAATGCCCGCGCAAGCGCCGGGTCAAGCTGCTCGTCCAGCGCGCAAGACAGGATCGCTCTCGCCACATCGAGCTGTGGGTAGTCGTATTTCATCCGGTCAAAGTCGAGCACGGCGGTGACGCGATCCGCAGCGAACAGCAAGTTGTCCACCCATAAATCGCGGTGAGCCCATCCGCTGTGCAAAGCTTCGAAAGGCGACAGCTCAAGCTTTTCCGTCGCGATGATTTGCTGTTCTACGAATCCTTGCAGCTCGGTTTTCCCCGCATGCTGCACATTTTGCCAAACAGAGTGCCAATGGGCCAGTCGCTGTGCCCGCTCCGGGGGAACGAACTGCGGCTGTTTCCGGCCTGCAATCGCAATCGATCCATCGTTCAGCAAACGGTGCATCTGCCCGGTCACCCGGCCCAGATCGTACATCTGCGCCTGTGAAGCTTTCCCCGGCGACACCAACTGCCCCTCGCAAAATTCCATGACCAGAAAGCGCTCTCCGTGAGCGGATTCCAGCAAAAATCGTCCGTCATGAGCGAACAGCAGCGGGCAGGGCAGGCCCGCGGCATGCAGTCTCGCTTGCTCGGAAAAAGCGACAGCCAAATCAGTCGGATCGTATAAAGCAAACCTTTTTTGGTTGTATTGCTTCAACAAATACGTGCCTTCCTCTGTCCGAATGTGCCATTTCAAATTGAGCCAGCCCCGGTTGATCGGTGTGGCTTCCCGGATGTGCAAGCCGAAATAGCGCTGAACCGCTGCTGTCAGGTCAGCCAAAATCGCTTCTGCGGCAGCGGGCGAGCGGGAATGGTTGTTCATGGAGCGCCTCCCGTCCTTGGATGAACTCCATACGATTTCGTTTGAGGAGGCGCAAATCCTTTTTATGAGCGGGCGATCTCGTCCAGAAATACTTGTACTTCCCGCTGAAACCCGTCTGGATCAGACGAATGAATATCGTGCCCGCACTCGGCAAACACGGCAAGCCGGGTGTTCGCTCTGCGTTCGGCCATCAGCTTGGCATGTGCTTCGTCCATCACAAAGCTGTGTTTGCCGTGAATGAGCAGAGCGGGGCATGCAGAGGCCAGCCAATCTGTCCACCATTCGCCGTTGCAATGCTCCTGCGAGATGCGCATGCCAGACAGATCAGAGCGAAAAGCGCAGCCGTGCTCGTCCTCCAACACGCTTTCCGCAAAATAATCCACGGCGCGCACGCCAACTTGCCGCAGCGATTGTTTCAGTTCTTCGAGGGAAGCGGAGCGTTGCGGCAGGCGCTCGACAAAGGACAGGTCAACATGGATTTCGGTTCCGATATCTTCCACGATCAGCGCTTTTACATACGCCGGGTAACGCGCAGCGAATTGATAAGCATTGAGGCCGCCAAGAGAATGGCCGAGCAAGGCGATTTGCTGCCCGCCAAGTTCGTTTTGGACGAAAGCGAGAATGTCCTGCACGTAGGCGTTGCGGGAGTAGTCTTTTTCCGGCGAATGCTCACTCCAGCCATGGCCGCGCTGATCCAGGCTAATGACGCGCCAGCCGCTCAGTTTGCTGGCAAATTCCGCAAACACACGCCCATCATTCATGTGACCGTGCAAGCAAAGCAGCACGTTGGGGCTGTCGCCGCCAAAGTCGAGATAAGAGAGACGCAAGTTTTGCGATGAAAAGTATTTGCGGGTTGCTGCTTGGTGTTGTGTGGTCAAGGCATATTCCTCCTTATGGTGTGCCCAAAAGAGCACCTGACTGGACTTTATCTTGACGATAACAGATAATCATGACAAAAGCTGTCATAGATAAAAAGGACGAAACCGATATGGCGAAAACACAAAGACTGCTGGAACTATTAATGACGGTCAACCGGAAACGCAAATTTACCGTCGGCGAGCTGGCGCAAGAATTTGGCGTGTCGCAGCGAACGATTTTGCGAGATTTGCAGGAATTATCCGAGTGGGGCGTGCCGCTTTATTCCGAAGTAGGGCCGCACGGCGGCTACCGCGTCCTGAAAGAGCGAATTTTGCCGCCTATCGCCTTTTCCGAGGAAGAAGCCGTCGCCATCTTTTTTGCGATCCAATCGCTTCGCCATTACTCCGCCTTGCCTTTTGCAGCGGAAGCGGCGTCGGCCACGAGCAAGTTTTACGCTTACATGCCGCCAGATGTCCGCGAGCGGATCGACGAGATGAGACACCGCGTTGATTTTGTCACACCGAAAAGGCAGGCAGATTCTCCGCACTTGTCGATTCTTTTGGATGCAGCCGTGAACCAAAAGGTGCTCGCGATCGCATACGAATCCCGGGAAAAACAAACCAATCGTCGCATTCAGCCAATCGGGATTTACACGCAAAATGGCCTGTGGTACTGTCCAGCCTATTGTTTTCAAACTGGCAGCTATTGCGTCTTTCGCTGCGACCGGATTCAAGCGGCTGTCGAGTGCGCAGAGGCAGAACCGCTTGATTTGTGGGATATTCATTTGGACAATCGGGAGTCCAGACTTGCGGGAGAAGAAAAGAACAGCATCGCGATCCGTGCGGAACTGACAAGGGTGGGAGTGCAAAAGTGCGAAGCGGAGCGTTGGTCTGCCTCGATGCTGACGATTCGCCCGGATGGAACAGGATCGCTTTCGGGCCAGATTGCAGAGAGCGACCGCGATTTTTTCGCCGCCTTTTTCATCGGCCTGGGGCGGGAAGCGACGGTTACTCATTCACCGGAGCTTTTGGCAAGCATGAGAAGCTATTTGGCGGAGCTTTCTGGCAAATATCCATAACGAGGGGAAGGGGGCGCAGAGATGACGGGCACAAATGCGGAAGACCGGGAAAGCGATTTGCCAAAAGAGCTGGCGAAGCCTGCGAAAAGAGCGCTTGCGAACGCAGGCTACCATCAGTTGAAACAGTTGACGGCAGTGAGCGAGGCAGATGTGCGCAAGCTGCACGGGATGGGGCCAAAAGCACTTGAACAGCTCAGACGTGCGCTCGCTGACAAAGGAATGTCGTTTAGCGAGACTCGTCCATGATGTCGGCGTTACGCCGGGAAAAGAATATGTACTAGCGCAAAAGCCGCTTGCCTGCCATTCTGGTCTGATGAGGGTGTCGGTGGCGGCCCGAGATTCCGGTTTCGTCTTTGGAAATCAGTCTGTTTCCTGTGGGCCGCCCTGTACGACTAGGAAGGAGCCTTCACTTTCTTGCTGCGCCCCTGCCAGACGCGGTAGAGAAGATAGGCAAGACCGAGAAAGCCAGCGTAACACAACAGCGTCCAGAACGAGCGCTGGGCATTATGAAACAGCTGGTCGCCCAAAAAGGCGAACACCAGCATGGTCGGGATTTTTCCGATGGCGGTAGCCAGCGCAAAGGACAAAATCGGGATGGCACTGATTCCCGCATATATATTGATCACCGGAGAGGGAATGATCGGGATGAGTCGGGCGAACAGCACGGCGATGAAGGCGTTTTGCTCAAATGCACGCGTAAACAGAGCCAACCGGGGAGATTTCGTCAAATAATCGCGCCCGGCTTTCTGGTAGCCGTAGCGTATGAACAGAAAAAACAGGAACGCCGAGCCGACAGAGCCTGTCCAGTTGATCAGCGTGCCCCAAAATGGCCCGAATTTGGCTCCCATCATGCCTGCGAAAATCCCAAACGGAATAACGGGAAACAAGCCGAGAAAAACGGCAGCCAAAAACATGAACGGCAACAGGTCGGGCGAATCGCTGGAGAGCCAGTTCAGCAAAACGTCTCTGTATACAAAGCCGATGGCAAAAATGAGCGCATACAGGAACAAGAGCAGCCACTTTTTCATGATGATCCCCTTTCCTCGCTCCCGTGCACTTGAAAGAAAGCGCATGGTAATCAACAACATTATAGCCAGCGACCCGATTTTTACACCTTGTCCGTGTGGAAGCATACGCATGGCCTGTGCCTGGATCGACAGCACACCCGAAAAATGGGCGGTCGTGGATGGAACGAATACCTAGTGTCCCCACATAAATGTAGAGTAGCTACATGCAGTGGCGGAGGTGATTGGTAATGAATGAGTTCAAAAAAGAGCTGAAGAAACTGAAAGCTTCTGAATTTAAGGCGGATCGAGTGACCCCCTGGGATAAAAACAGTGAGAAAGAAACGATGCTGGTGCGCGGCCGATGCGGTCATGGGCGATGTGGAGGCTGCGGCGGTTGCGGTCGATGTGGTGGTTGTGCAAGGTGCAACTGCTCTTGCAGTTGTTCGTGCAGCTGTTCATGCAGTTGCTTCGGTACGTGTTTCTTCCCGTGCTTTTTTCCGTGTACGTCGTGTGCGCGTTGCGTTTAGCCGGGGAATCTCATCCTGGCAGCGGCAACAACACAACCAAAGCTCCGGTTTGGCTTGCGCCAGGCTGGGGCTTTTTTAGCGTGCTCCCGGCATTATTTGCAATAGCATGTCGGACAAAGAGCCGCTCATACAATGACGGTGGCACCTTCATGGCACATAAAGTGGCGAGCGCAGCCAAGCAAGGAGGAGGAGCATGGTCAAACTGAACCGAGCGATGCGTCTTGCAGTGAAGCGGGATACGTTCTTTTTGCCCAATCCCGATGGCAGCGTGTATTTTCGCAATAACGTCGGGACGTTTCGGATGGAAGGAGAAATGATCGATCAATGGGTTTCGCAGCTGGTGCCCATTTTCAACGGAGAGCACACGCTGGCGGAAATTACGGACGATTTGCCAGCGGAGTACCAGGCTCAGATTCATAAAATCGCCAGTCTTTTGCTGGAAAACGGGTTTGCCCAAGATGTCAGCCAGCATTTGCCGCATGAGCTTTCTCCCGCGGTGGTGGAGCAGTTTTCGGCACAAATTGCCTTTTTGGATCACCTGATTGGCTCGGGCGGTCATGCTTTCCAGACGTATCGGCAGCAAAAGCCGCTCGTTGCAGGGAGCGGGAGCTTTGTGCCCGCGCTGATCCATGCGCTGTGGGAATCGGGGTGCCCGCATGTTCATTACGCCGTCACGGACGCGAGCCTGGTCAACAAAGCTCGCCTGACCGAGCTGCATGCACATGTCCGGAAAAAAGATGACGAGGCCAAGCTGACAGAGCTAACCGTGCGCGAGCAAAGCCGGGCCTGCTGGGAAAAGACGCTGGCGCCAGTTTCTGCGGTGCTGTACGGCTCAGATTCCGGGGATCGCAGCGAGATGGAGCTGGTGTATGCGCTTTGCCAGGAGCGGGGCATTGTGTTCATTCCTGTGTTTTTGCTTTTGCAAAAGGGCATTGCAGGCCCGGTGATGCAGCCGTCTTCGCCCGTGTGCCTCGATTCGGTCGTACGCCGCTTCCACCGGGTCTTTTTGAGCGGGAATGCAGAAGATCATCCTTTTACAGCTACGTCAGCCGCTCTGTTGGCAAACGCGGCGGTCATGGAATGGTTCAAGCATGTGACTGGCGTGGTGAAGGCAGAGTCGGCGGGCAAGCTTTTTCTGCTCGATCTGGATACGCTCACCGGGAGCTGGCGAACGGCCATGCCGCATCCTCTCGTCAAAAGCAAACCGCGCTTTTTGCCTGTTGATGAACAGTCGTTTTTCGCAGAGACTACATCGCCAAAGGACGGCTTGCTTGCGGCTTTTCAGTCCTGGACCTCGCCTGACGTCGGCATTTTTCACACGTGGGAGGAAGGCGAGCTGATACAACTTCCGCTCTCCCAGTGTCAGGTGCAGGCAGTCGATCCCGTTGCGGTTGGTCCCGCCGAGCTGTTGCCTGTCCGCATTTGCCCGGGGTATACGCATGAGGAAGCGCGCAAGGAAGCGGGATTGGCAGGGACGGAGATGTACGTTTCGCGCCTGATGAGCGCATGCGGCATCCAGGCGGCTGGCATTCATCTGCACGATGATGCCCCCTCTATGCCGGACAGTGCGGGGGAGATCGGTTTTGCGATTGGCGCGGGAGAATCGGCGGCAGAAGCAGCGTGCCGGGCTTTGGAGCACTATTTGCAAGCTGTATTGGCAAAAGAAGTGCGGGAGCAGCCGCCAGCAGCCGCTCTCGTGCAGTGGACGGGGCAAGACGAGCCGTGTTTGTTTTACGCGCGTGCGCTGGCGCTCCAGAAGCAAGGGCATAAAATCGCCAAAGGAGCGGATTTGTGCGGATTTCCGGTGTACTGGGTAGGGACGGAGAACGGTTGGTACGGCAGCGTAGGCTTGCACGATACGCTCGCGTTGCGCAAGGCACTGCAAACGGCGCTGCAAAACAGCCAAGGAGTGCCGGATGAGCAAATCGCCTATGCGGTAAAGGCTCTGGAGGTTGCTCTGGATGAGCGTGAACAGCAAGTGGAACTTCCGCCTTTTCCGGAGAGCGAGGAAACACTTTGGCAGCAGGCGCGGGACGTCCTTGCCAAGGAACGGCTGGTGCCTGTGCTGCGCAATGCGGCTGTAGAGACGTTTTTGCAGGAAGATTTGTCAAGGGTGATCGCCCTTGCATTGCGAGCGGAGGAGGGACATGAGCATGGAGATTATGATTGTGGGCGAAGGACTGCTGGCTGATCTCGTCTTCATGCAGCTTCCGAAACAATATCGCGTGCAGCGCCAGCGCGTGCTGAAACCGATCGACGAACAGATTGATTTGGCGCTTGTGCTGCAAGACGGATGGCGGCCGCATGAGCATACGGAAGCGGAAAAGCTTTTCCAGGCATCCGGGATTCCGTGGCTGAGGGCGTTCGTTTCGTTTGGCGAAGCCGTGATCGGGCCGCTCGTTCGTCCGGGCGTGCCTGGCTGTTCCCAGTGCGCGGACATGCGGCGGCTCATGGCTGGACGCGATCGCAAAGAAATGTGGGAGTACCAGTTCCAGCTTACAGAGGAAGGCGGAACGGCAGTCGACGTGTGGTCGTCGCGAACGGGATTATGGCAGGTGTGTCACTATGTAATTGACGAGGTACAGCGAATAGCCAGCCGCCAGCAAGCCCGTCTGCACGAACATATCCAATTGCTCGACTTGCAGACGCTGGCAAGCTCCCGGCACTTTTTCCTGGCTGATCCGCTTTGCGGTCATTGCGGGCGTCTGCCGGATGACGCGCCAGAACTGGCCACATTTACTTGGCAGCCGAATCCCAAGCCTTCCTCGACAAGCTACCGCGTGAAGTCGCTGGACGATTGGAAGCAAGCGCTCCGCTCCGACTATGTAGATGCGAGAACAGGCTTTTTTAACGGGAAAATGCGCGACCTTGTCTCCGTCTTTTCCGATGTCAGCGTCAATTTGCCTTTGTTCCCCCATGACGAAGCGACGGCAGGCCGCTCCCATTCTTACGTCCATAGTGAAGGGACGGCGATTTTGGAAGGGCTGGAACGATATTGCGGACTGACGCCGCGCGGCAAAAAGACAGTCGTCTACGATTGTTACGCCAACCTGGGGGAGCAGGCGCTCAATCCGGTCACTGCCGGCGTCCATTCAAAAGAGCAGTATGCGCTGCCGGGATTTCCTTTTCAACCGTTTGATCCGAAACGGCCGTTAAACTGGGTTTGGGGCTATTCCTGCATCCGCGAGCGGCCCGTGCTCGTTCCCGAACGGATGGCTTACTACAGCCTTGGCTTCGGTGACGGCACCGTATTTGAGACGTCGAATGGCTGTGCGATCGGCGGCAGTCTGGAGGAAGCGATCTTTTACGGAATCATGGAAGTGGTGGAGCGCGATGCGTTTTTGCTGACGTGGTATGCGCAACTGCCGCTGCCGCGACTCGATCCGCACACATCTGGCGATACGGAGCTGGAACTGATGATCGCACGGCTCCAGTCTGTCACCGACTACGAGCTGTTTTTGTACAACGCGACGATGGAAAACGGGATTCCCAGCGTGTGGACGATCGCGAAAAATAAGAAACAGACAGGACTGCATCTCGTCTGCGCGGGTGGTGCGCACCCTGATCCGGTTCGCGCCGTCAAGGGCGCCCTTCACGAGACGGCTGCCATGCTGAATACGCTGCACGACAAATTTGAAGCGAATCGCGCCGCGTATTTGCGGATGTACCACGACTCGTCGCTGGTGAAAAAAATGGATGACCACGCCATGCTTTACGGCTTGCCAGAGGCGGCAGAGCGTCTCGACTTTTTGCTTGGGAACAACAGACCGATGCAGTCTTTTGCGGAAGCTTTTTCCTGGCAAGGCGGCCACACCGATTTGACAGACGACCTGAAGGACATTTTGCAAGTGTTTCGCAAGCTGGAGCTCGACGTCATTGTCATCGACCAGACGACACCGGAAGTGAGCCGCATCGGGTTGTCCTGCGTGCGCGTACTGATTCCGGGAATGCTGCCCATGACGTTCGGACAGCATCAGACGCGAGTGACCAATCTGAAACGCGTGCTGCACGTGCCTGTCACGCTAGGCTATGCCAAACAACCGCTTGCTTTGGATCAGTTGAACCCGCATCCTCACCCGTTTCCGTAAAAGCATGGCACAAAGGGAGGGCGAGTGATGAAGCTTGCGACGTTTTTGCACGACTTGCATTTTGCTACCGAAAAAGTCCGGCCGCCCGATCTGGAAGTGAATTGGGACGATGCGCCACTGCCATACAAGCTGTACAAAGGCTTGCCTGCCGTAACGCTGCCCGGGGAAGTCGCTTTGTCGCTCACAGGCGAACAGATCACAGGGGAGCCGTCGCTTGTCCAACTGGGCAGCATGCTTTATTACGCGTACGGATTGACAAAAGTCAGCCAGATGACTTTCGGGCAAGGGGCCCCGGAAGAAGAGAGCTTTTTCGTTCAGTCGTACCGCAGGGCGATTCCTTCCGGCGGAGCGCTGTACCCGAACGAGGTGTATTTGTATCTGAAGCTCTCGTATTTGAGGCAAGGGATTTATCATTACGATGTGGCGCATCATCGCCTCGTTCTGTTGCGCGAGGGAGACTTCGCTGATTATGTAACCAGCTCGCTCGGCCAGCGCTTTGCGCTACGCGACTGCTTTGGAGTTGTTTTCGTGTCCACTTACTTTTGGAAAAATGCTTTTAAATACGATCTTTTCTCGTACCGTTTGCAAGGGTTGGATACGGGTGTGCTGCTCGGGCAATGGCTGGCTTTGGCCGATAAGTATGGCATTCAGGCCAGTGTCCACTACTTGTTTCTGGATCGGGCTGTCAACGGGCTGCTCGGCTTGGACGGGAACGAAGAAAGCGTGTATGCAATCCTGCCGCTTGGGCTGGCATTGAATCCGCAGCAGACAGGCGAGACAACGGCAGCCTCGGTATTAACATTGACTGAGAGCAGCGCGGATGCGCAAGAGCCTGTCTCGGCGGAACAGCTCGTGCAATCGCTACAGCCGTTGAGCCACTGCCATCAGATCGGTTCGAACGCGCGAAAAGACTACCCTTTGCTACGCCAGATGCACCAGGCTGCGCTGTATGAGTCAACGGACTGTTTTGTCAGGGAAAGACTGTTTGGTGCGGAAAAAGACAGCGGAAAACTGCGGGGAAAGCCCGGAGAGACAGAAGCGGCAAAAGACAGGCTGCCAGCGCTGGATTTCGCGGAATTTTGCCGCAGCCGAATTTCGCCGGAGCTGGATTTTGTCGCGGGCAAGCTGACGCGAGAAGAGTTGGAAACGCTTGTGCGGCGTGCGTATACAGCCTTGCACTACCAGCATGACCTGGGACACGAGAACAACGGATGTTTGGCGTATTGCGTCTGTCTTCACCAGGTGGACGAACTGGAGGACGGAGCGTACTTTTGCGCTCCCGCAAGCGGCTTGTTGACACAGCGGCGGCACGGCGACCAGCGGGCAGAGCTGCAAGCCGGAATGACCCTCGACAATGTCAGTCTGTACCAGGTGCCGCTTTGCTTTCATATCGCAGGGGAAAGCAACCATCTGCTGGAGCGCTGGGGGTATCGCGGCTATCGCATTCAGCAGATGCAGGCGGGGATCGCCTTGCACGCGCTATTGCTCGCTGCCTTTTCCTGCGGATTGGGCGGACATCCGTTGCTTGGGTACGATGTGGCGAGCAGCGACGAGATTTACGGCTTGCCGCAGGAAAGCAAGACGTGTCTCATCCAAGTGCCTGTCGGCTTTTACCGCCAGCGGGCGCGGTTGCAGGGGAGCTTGCATGGCTAGAAAAGGAGAAGTCAAAAAAACAGGATCACTCCCGTGACGTGTATGTTCGCAGCGGGGGCATCCTGTTTTTTTGTGTACAGCTAGTTGCAGAGTGCTGGCGTCAAAGTGTGGTTATCCCGAATGGTTCTCCGTTTTTTGCGCGGCAGCCGGAGCGGTTGCGCCTCTTTTTTGGAACATTTTCTCCAGAGGAACCACTTTGCACAGCAAATTGTGGATATGCTTGGACTCTTTGGTCAATACGGGGCCAAGAATCGCCAGAATGAGTACGTAAAGCGCCGTAAATGGCTGCAAAATTTCCAACAGTCCGCCTGCCTTGCCCATATTTGCAATGAGAATGGAAAATTCCCCGCGTGCGGTAATCGTCAACCCGATATTCGAGGAGGCGCGTGCCGACAAGCCTGCGCTGCGGCCAGCCAAAAGCCCTGCCGTGTAGTTCCCGATCAGGGTAATGGCGACGGCTGCCAGGGAAAGCCAGACCGCTCCGCCAAGTTGAAGCGGATCAATGGATAAGCCGAAGCTGAAAAAGAACATGGCGCCAAAAAAGTCGCGGAAGGGGAGAATCATGTGCTCAATTCTCTTCATATGGACCGTTTCTGCAAGGACCAGACCGACGAGCAAGGCTCCAATCGCCTCGGCTACGTGGATGGTTTCCGAGAAGCCGGCTACGAGGAACAGACCTGCAAAGACCGTCAACATGAAAAGTTCATTCGATTTGATATTGAGCCCGCGATTGAGCAACGGAACCAGCTTGCGCCCGACAATGATGAACAGAAGCATATAGCCGAGTGCAATCAGCGCAGAGGTGAGCACGCCAACGACAGAAGTTGCACCGCTGAGCACGAGACCGGACATGATCGACAAGTAAACAGCGAGGAACAAATCGTCAAACATGATCATTCCGAGAATCATTTCCGTCTCCGGATTGGCGGTCCGTTTGAGATCGACCAGCACTTTTGCCACGATAGCGGTAGAGGAGATGGTCGTAATTCCGGCAATGATGAGAATTTCTTTGAACGGAACCCCGGCAAAGTAGCCGAAGAGCAGACCAAGCGTAAAGTTGATGCCTATATAGATAGTGCCGCCGATCGCAATAGAGCGTCCTGCCTTGATCAGACGGCCAACCGAAAATTCGAGCCCGACGTAAAACAAGAGGAACAAAACACCCATCCGACCCATGAAGTCAATGAGCGGTTCGCTTTCAATAAATCGAAAATCGATCAAGCCGATCGAGGCGGCGTGCGGCCCTACGGCCATGCCGATGAGGATGTAGAACGGTACGATGGAAAAGCGGAGTTTTTGCGAGATAAACCCGGCAATTGCGATTAAACCGATAGCCAGACCAATTTCAAAGACGATGTGTTCCAAATCAAGCCCCCCCTGTTATGAGTGTAGATTTTAACACTTTCACCTGCCCTCTCTCGCCTGCCACAACTAACGTAACGCCTGCCGTCAGGACGCATTCCGGTCCCGGACTCACTTTTTGCTTTTGGTTTTTCTCGATAATGGCGATGATCGTAGCCCCTGTTCGCTGGCGAATGTCCAGTTCCCCGATGGATTTTCCGATGCACGCGGCCCCCGGCTCGATTTTGTACCATTCAATCACGAGCTGGTCGAGAGCCATCTCAATCGTTTCCAGCGCTTTTGGCTTGTAGGTCATCCCGCCAATAATTCCGGCCAGCTGGCGCGATTCCTGATCATCCAGAGTGACCATGGAGATGCTTTCATCCCAGTCGTCTTTGTCAAAATGGTAAATCTCCCTTTGTCCGTCGTCGTGGAGGATAATAATCAGCTTGTCGCCGTTTCTTGTCTCCACCTGGTATTTGCGCCCGATTCCCGGCAAATCCGATTCCCTGATATTCAACATTGTGTACGCCTCCTAAAAGTGGAATCCACTAATTTCGACAAACAAATAATTGTTTGCTAATATAATCATATACTTAAATGATGCGAAAAGTCTACATTTCGAAACAGTTTGCAAAAAATATGACACATTTCATTTGAGGTCTGATTCAGGCGGGCAAACTTTTGCTTCCTTCGGTTCGCTTTCCATTTGAACTGGAAGGAAATCGTCTCTATACTTGAAGAAAAAGCTTCGGATGAGATAAAAGAGGGGTAGCATGCAAAACTGGCTGACGCATTTTATTGAACAATACAGCTATCTGGGCATTTTCCTGATGATGGCGCTGGAAAACGTGTTTCCGCCGATCCCGTCAGAAGTCATTTTGACGTTCGGCGGCTTTATGACGACGCGCACGACCTTGACGGTGCCTGGTGTCATTTTGGCGGCGACATTGGGCTCGGTGCTGGGGGCGGTCCTGCTGTACGCAATTGGCCGCTATCTGGATGTGAGCAAAATCGAAAAGGTCGTGGAGCGGTACGGGCACTTGCTGCGGATCAAGAAGACAGACATCCAGAAGGCGGACGCCTGGTTTGACAAATACGGCTACTGGACGATCCTGTTCTGCCGGATGATTCCGCTCGTGCGCAGTCTCATTTCCATCCCGGCTGGCATGACCGGGATGGGCTTGCCGTTGTTTTTGCTGTTTACGACGATCGGGACGTTGCTGTGGAATATTGCCCTGGTGCTGGTGGGGGCGCTGCTTGGCGAGTCGTGGGAGCAGGTTTTGCACGTGATGGATGTGTATTCGAAGTTTGTGTACATAGGGATTGGTGTAGTAGGGGTGGGTTTTTTGGTGGTGTTTGTGCGGAAGCGTCGGGGTGGAGGGTGAGTGGTTGGGTTTGGGGAGTTGTTTGGTTGTTGGTTAAGAGCCACTTTTCTTGTTGTTGCGGGAGAATCGATTTTGGGGGGATGTAACATGAATAGTTGGATTCCTATGACGAGTGATCAGTATCGTCTGGCTTGGGATAAAATGTACGAGGATTTCAAATTTAAACCAAGTATCCATAGCAGTGATTGGCCTTCCTTTCGGTTACCGTCCCCTTTCGTTACTTATGATGTTACTGAATATACGGATGCAGATATCGATGATCTTGAGGAAAAGTGCATTAGCTGTCTAAGAGCGATCACTGTGCCGGAAGAATATATCTACGCACTGGATTGGCAGCACCAATGCTACCTCTATTATCCGCATCGGGAGCGCGGCGATGTCGGGGCAAGGATAGGGTTTTACCCAGATGGGGACTATTGTTTCTTTTTGCAAAAAGATTTTAAGTGGGGATATTTAGGGCACCCTTGGGAACATTCCATTAGTTTGTTTGGAGAGACGCTCATTCATCAGTTTGAAGCTGATCGACCAACTATATTTGGGTAGCTAGTGCGCAGCAGGTCTTACCATGCCTCTTGATCATCTGATCAGGAGGTTTTGTCGTTTTATATCAGTCGAATGATGTAGGTATTTGGAAATATTCAACGAATAGTACAAGAGATACAGAAACGACTCCTTGGAGGGATCAGAATGGATCAAAGAGATTCTGAAAAAATAATTCGATTAGCGCGAGAAGGTAAACAAATCTCGAAAATTTGGGAAGAGGATTTTCCAAACTATGATTACTGGGAGATTTACGTAGAAGTTCACGCGGCTGGCGAACGTAGCTCTCTTGGAATCAAGCGAATGATAACTGGCAGATTAAATAAACTGCAAACAGCCAAGAAAATGAAGTTTTATGCCGATTTCTTCTTTATGGAAGATACTCGCTTCATTAAAAACGGTTTTATCGCTTCCTGTAACGTCTAAGACCAATTTTTTGCAAGACGCACGCTACCTAGTACCTCCAGAAAGTCCACTCGGCAAAAATCCGCCAAAACCAGCAGGAACAAACCCGCCCAAGAAGAAATAAAACATAGTGCTATCAGAATTTAAACACAACTTATGAAAGCGCATACATCACATCCATTCCCTCTCCACCCAAAAAAGGAGGCCATCACAGATGAATCCCCACCAACACGAAAGCAACGAACAAGACAAGACCTCGCTGGAAAAGGAAATCCATACCGATTTTCAAAAAGAAATGACGTACGGCGACTATTTGCATCTGGACAAGATTTTGGCGAGTCAGGAGCGGCTCTCCACTCATCATGACGAGATGCTGTTCATCATTATTCACCAGGTAAGCGAGCTGTGGATGAAGCAAATTTTGCATGAATTGGGCGCTGCCATGGACTGTATTTCGAAGCACGAGCTGGAGCCTGCCTTCAAAATGTTTTCCCGGGTGTCGCGGATTCAGCAGCAGTTGATCAAATCGTGGGACGTGCTCTCGACGCTCACACCTGCGGATTACTTGCAGTTCCGCGACAAGTTGGGGCATTCGTCCGGTTTTCAATCGTTTCAAAACAGGCTGATCGAATTTACGCTTGGCTACAAGAACGGCCATGTGCTGGCTGTGTACGAGCATCAGCCTGAGCTTCATGCCAAGCTGGACGCGGTTTTACATGCTCCCAGCATTTACGATGCGGCGATCAAGGAGATGGCGGCGCGGGGCTTGCCGATTGACGCCGAGTGCCTGGAACGCGACTGGTCGCAGCCGTACCAGCCGAATCATAGTGTCGAGCAAGCATGGCTGACCGTGTACCGCAATGTGAATCAATATTGGGATTTGTACGAGCTGGCGGAAAAGCTTGTCGATATCGCCAGCCAGCAGCAGCAGTGGCGCTTCAATCATATGACGACCGTGGAGCGGATTATTGGACAAAAGCAGGGAACGGGCGGTTCTTCCGGCGTCGGCTATTTGCGCAGAGCGCTGGACCATCGTTTCTTCCCTGAGCTGTGGAGCTTGCGCACGCAGCTGTAGGACCAACCAGGAGAGAACTGTAAAAGGCTACACCATACAGGCGTGCGGACAGATGTGTTCGGTCACGCTTGTTTCTATTGAAACGGCTCTTTTCAATATCATCGATACCTTCCCGGACGACGAACAGGTAGAAAGCAGGCGCACCATGCTACAGCATCTGGACTCCACCCAGCTTGCGTTGCAGCAAAAGATCATGTTTGGCGGCCAGGATGGCATTCCGCAAGTGTTCGGCTACAGCGAAGGCTACAGGCTGGTACAGACGTTTTTACATGATCATCCCGACTTGACAGTAGAGCAATGGACCGCGACCTCACCGGAAGAGCTGCTCCGCGAAGTGCAAACATCCCACCCCAAATTACCGCGCAACAGGACTCCAAGCGCAAATTTTCACATATTCTTCCTAATATTGGGCACAAATACCCTTCATTTACCAAGATCATTTTGCTTATTATTTTTTAGATGAGCCATTTTGTGGACTGTAAGCAGTCGCAGTCCCATTTTCAGAAGAACGTCGAGAAATGATTGCACGACAAAAAGCGGAAACGGAGTGGGCATTTGGATGGAAACGATGAAGCCGCCTATGGAAGTCTTGTACGCAGCGCAGCTTAATGCGTTGCGGGCCAACGATACGGGAGCAAAGCCGCCAAACTGGCAAATGTCGCCACGAGCGGTCCGCGACTTTATCTTGGGTGCTGACAAACCGCTTCCCTACGAGGGAGAGGCAATCGAGATCACGAAGAAGTTTTACGGCGACGATGCCCTGATCGAAAGAGCGATTGTGACACTTGCTGGAAACCGCGGCCTGATGCTGGTCGGCGAACCGGGAACAGCCAAGACCATGCTGAGCGAACTGCTGTCTGCTGCCATTAGCGGCACGAGCACCAACACGATTCAAGGTACGGCAGGCACGACCGAAGACATGATCAAATACTCGTGGAACTACGCCATGCTGCTGGACAAAGGTCCTTCTTTGCAAGCTTTGGTTCCATCGCCTTTGTACACGGGGATGAACAAAGGCATTATTACCCGGTTTGAGGAAATCACTCGCTGCCCTTTTGAAGTGCAAGACGTGTTGATCAGTATTTTGAGCGACAAAGTCATGAACATTCCCGAGCTTGCGGACGGCATTTTGTTTGCCAAGCCCGGATTCAATATTATCGCCACCGCCAACCTGAGAGACAAGGGCGTCAACGAGATGAGCAGCGCCCTCAAGCGTCGGTTCAACTTCGAGACGATTGCGCCGATCAATCACGTGAAAATGGAAGCGCAAATTATCGAATCGCAGGCGAAAATGATCTTGCAGCGCAGCGGCGTGGATATCGAGATCGACCGCGATGTCGTGGAAATTTTGGCGACGACTTTCATGGAACTGCGCACAGGGCAGACGAAGGAAGGCTACAAAATCGACTCGCCACAATCGGTGATGAGCACGGCTGAAGCTGTATCGGTGTACGTGCAAAGCGCGATGACCGCTCATTACTACGAAGGCAAGCCGATGACGATGGAGCGACTCGTGCAAAATTTGCAGGGAGCTGTCGTCAAGGAGAACCAGAAGGATGCTGGCGTGCTGAAAACGTACTTCACGAAGGTGGTCAAAGAACGGGCAAAGGAAGAGGGCCTATGGGGAGCGTACTACAACGAGAAGAAATGGATCAAATAAACAGGCTGGTCGAGCAGGAAGTATACGATCTGGCGAAGCAGGTCGTCTATTTTCCGATCAGGCACCACAGTCCTGCTTGCGCCTTTCATCTGCAAAAGACGATTGCGGAATACGAGCCGCAGATCATCTTGATCGAAGGGCCGGACAACAGCAACCATCTCATCCCGATATTGACGGCTGAGCAGACGAAGCCGCCCGTAAGCATCTACTACGCCTACGCTTCGGGCGAGAAAAAATACGTCTGCTATTTCCCGTTTCTCACCTATTCGCCGGAGTATGTGGCCCTCGTCGAGGCAAAGCGCAGGGAGATTCCCGCCGCTTTCATCGATCTTGGCTACGGCAGTCGGCTGGAGAGCATGGAAGACGGACACGATCTGAAAAAGCAGAACCAGAAGCTCTCCTACCACGATGAGCGGATGCTGGCCGGGTCGCAATTTATTGCCCGGCTGTGCGAAACGATGAGATGCCGCAACTTCGACGAACTGTGGGAGCGGGTTTTCGAGGTCGAAGGCATTCGCAAGCCGACGCGAGAGTTTGTCAAAGACGTGTTCGCCTACTGCTATTTGTCGCGAAAATGTTACGACGACGCCACGCTCGAAGCAGAGGGAGACTTGATCCGCGAAGCGCATATGCGCCAAAAAATTGCAGAAGCCAAAGAGAAATATCAAAAAATTCTCGTGGTGACGGGCGGGTTTCATACATACGGGCTTTTGGAGAGCCGAAAGACGGCTTACAAGATTCAAAAAGTCAAAGACGAAAAAATATATCCGATGGTGTACACCTACCAGGAAGCCGACCAGCTGAATGGCTACGCCAGCGGCATGCCGTACGTCCACTATTACGAGACAGTATGGAATGCCATGGGGAAAAAGGAGCAGACGCCTTTTTCAAAAAGCGCGCTGTCGTACTTGGCGCAACTCGTGAAGCGGCTGCGCGAAAAGGGCGAGATCGTCTCGACGGCAGATGCGATTGAGGCGTACAGCCTGATCAGCGGACTTGCCGTGATGCGCGAAAAGTCGGAGGGCGGGGCGTATGAGCTGCAAGACTCCGTGCTGTCTGCCTTTACAAAAGGCGAGCGTTCCATCGCCACCGCGAAGCCGATCGAGACACTGCGCGAGCTGATGACAGGCGAAGGCATCGGCGAAGTGGCGCCCAACGACCTCGACGTCCCGATTGTCCGCGATTTTAAGGAAACGTGCAAAGCGTTCAAACTGACGATTACGACAACGGGGCGCAACCAAAAAGTGTTGGAATTGTACGCCAAGCGATCGCACAGGGAAGCGAGCCGTTTTTTGCACTGTGTCCACTTTTTGGGCACGGAGTTTTGCACGAAGGAAGCCGGGCCGGACTGGCTGAACGACAAGTACGTCAATCTCGTGCGCGAGACGTGGCGCTACAGCTATTCTTCCTACGTGGAGGCGCGGTTGATCGAGGCTTCTGTCTACGGCGGAACCGTGAAAGAAGCGGCGGCGCAAAAGCTGGAAGAAATGATGATGGAACTGCCGCAGCACCAAAGCCACATGTTGGCGAAATGGCTGCTCATGGCGGTTGTCATGGGACTGGAGAAGCTTGGCGAGCGGTTGTTTGCAGCTGTCGTGTCGGCAGTCAGGGAAGACGGACACTTTTTGTCCTTGTGCAAAACGTTGAAAACACTTTCGATTTTGCACGAGCAAAGGCGCTTGTTCGGATTGACAGACACGGCACGGCTGGAGTCGCTTGTCGATGAGGTGTACTACCAGGCTGTGGCGAAAATTTCCGAGCTGAGCAGCCCCAACCCTGACGAATGCCCGGAAATCGCCGAGCAGTTCAAATTTTTGTACATGATCAGCGAGCAAAAACAGGCGGAAGCTTCCCGTGACATTTTTCTCGACCAACTGGAGACGCTGCTTGCGGTTCCGACGTTGCCAGCGATGCTGGAAGGGGCCGCCGCCGCGATTTTGTGCAATCTTGGTGCCTTGGAGCGCGGGGAGATCAGCGTCAGGGCACGGGCTTACATGTTCGGCACACCGGAAAAGATGCAGCACACCGCCGCCTACTTGCACGGTGTTTTCCTCGTCGGCCGGGATTATTTGTTTGACGATGACAGCATCTTGTCCGATTTGAACCAGATGATTATCAGGCTCGACTACGACAGTTTTTTGCAGCTTGTGCCGCAGCTTCGGCTGGCTTTCGCGTTTTTCGGACCAATGGAAATCAGCATGCTGGCGGAAAAAGTCGGGGCGTTGTTCGAGACGACAGCCGAAGAAATGACGGCTCCAGCCGTTGCCGAGCCAGTTTTGCAGCGGGCGCGGTTGCTTGACGACAGGATCAGGGGGGAGTTTGCCAGATGGAACCTCATTTGAAGCGGGAAGCCATGAACCGCTGGCGGCTTCTGTTAGGCGCGCAGGCAGAAGATGCGCTGGAAGAGTGCGGTGACTACAGCCGCTCCGATTTTGCCTACCGCGAGCTGGATTCGATCCTCGATTTCCTGTACGGCCGGGAGCACGGCGAAGAGCAAGGCTACCGCAAAGAAGGCGGCCGGGAAGGCTCCACGCTGACGGTGCCGACCTGGCTGCAAAAAATCCGCAAGCTATTCCCGAAAGAAACGGTGGAAATTTTGGAAAAGCAGGCGCTGGAGCGCTACAACATGACCGAGCTGCTTACAGACAAAAAAGTGCTGGAAAGCCTTGAGCCAAACATGACCCTGCTGAAAAACATCCTCCAGTTCAAGGGCAGGATGAAGGGCGAGGTCGTCAGAAGCGCCAAGGAAATCGTCCGCAAAGTCGTCGAGGAGCTGCGCCGCCAACTGGAAGCGGAAATCCAGACGAGCATCGTGGGCAAGCGCAACCGTTTCCGGCGCGGCTACACGAAAACGATGCGCAATCTGGACGTCCACAAAACGATTCGCAAAAACTTGAAAAACTACGACCGGGCCAACAAGCGCTTTGTGATCGACGAGCTGTATTTTCACAGCAACATCCAGCACCACAACAAATGGAACATCGTGATCGTCGTCGACGAGAGCGGCAGCATGATGGACTCGGTCATTTACAGCGCCGTGATGGCGAGCATTTTTTACAAGCTGGCGGCGCTGAAAACGAACCTGGTCATTTTCGACACCAAGGTCGTCGATTTGAGCGACAGGCTGGATGACCCGGTCGATGTGCTGATGAGCGTGCAACTGGGCGGGGGGACTCACATTGCGCAGGCGCTCCGCTACGGCAAGTCGCTTTTGGAGAATCCGTCCAAGACGATCTTCATTTTGGTCAGCGACCTGGAGGAAGGTTATCCGATCAAAGAGATGTACCGCCAAAGCAAAGAGATCATCGATTCAGGCTGCAAGTTTCTCGTGCTGACCGCGCTTGATTTCAACGGAAACGCTACATACAACAAGCATGCTGCCCGCGTGCTTGCGGACATGGGCGCGCACGTCGCTGCGCTTACGCCTGACCAGCTATCGCAATGGATTGGCAAGATCATCAAATAAACGGGGAAGACAAGGGAGGAAGCCAGATGGTACTGAAAAAACTCGACGCCCATCCGATCATTGGGACATTTTTGGAGCGCTACAAATCAGACAGCCCGCAGAACGCTCATTTGATCGACAGCATCTCGGACTACTTGACGCAAGAGACAAACGAATGCCCGCCGATTGTCGAAGATCAGCGCTATTACGGATATGCGCTCATGCCGCAGTTGGACAAACTGAAAAAGCGCGGAGACGAGACCGCTTTTTATCGTGCCGCGGAAGTATTGTACAAGACCAGCCACCGCTTTTACGAAAAGCAAAACGTCATGGAGCGCTGCTTCCTGGATGCGATTGAGTTGCGCGACGTCGACGTGGATGCAAGCCGCCTGCAAGAGCTTCTGGCTGTCGAGCAAAAATCGTATGACGCGATGAAAAAGACTGTGGAGCAGTTCGGTATGCCGTTGTTCCGCGAGTTTTTGCGCAAAACGGTGGAAGACTACCGGGCAAGCATCAGCCGGGACTACACTTCTGTCTTTGCGCGCTCCAAGCACATCCTTTTGCTCGCCTACGCCTACGCTATCTCGCCAAACCTGCTGGAATCATTGGGAGAGAAGCTTGAGCCTGTTTACTACCACCTGGTGACGGGCGATACCCGTGCATACGTCGCGGAAATATGGCAAATGGCCAAAAAAGTTGCCGTGCTGCCAGTCAACAGCAACACGTTGACCAGCGAGTCGCTCTATCCGGCGTACTGCAAGGAGAAAAAAGCGCAATTGCGCGAGACGCATTTCCCGGATGAATCTACACCGGAAAGCTCTTTGCTTAATCAGAGGCATTTGAAGCGCTACTTCGAAATCATGCTCAGCCTGGCGTATTACCGGATGCATGTCAAGGGCGGAATGACAGCGTTTCTCGCGGAGCCTGAAGAGAGCGACCGCGAGCTGCTCGCGGCTTTGCAAGTGATGTTCGAGCTGTACCCGCTCGACATTTTGGATCACGACGTCCGCCTGCGCGAGCTCGTGAAGATGGAGGAGCCATACGACTTGCTTTTAGCCATGCGAAGCCACTTGCTCCAGCCGCCTACCAATTGGGAGCAGCTGGAAAAGGTCGTGCTGGCTGACCTCGGCAAATCCAGACGCGCCCTGGACATCGCTGCGATTCCGATTGTGAAAGGGTATTTGTACAAAAAGCTGACCGATCAGGGAGTCGACCTGTCCACTGCGGACACGACGCTGGAAGCGATTGCGCTGGATGCGCTGCGCCGGATGAAAGGAACGCAAAAGCTGGCCAATTATTTGGAGGGCAAAGACACGCTGGAAGAAGCGCTGGCAAACGTCCATCTGGAAGATTTCGACCGCGTCAGACAGCAAATGATTTTGCTCAGCTTCTTGCCAGTGGAGCATCCTTTTGTAGCTCGACTCACGGCGGCGATGAGCAAATTCGTCGGCAAGTCGGGGCGCATGGTTGGACATATGTGCTACGTCCATGCTTTCCAGAACGACTTGATCAAGCTGGTAGGCATGTACGAACAAGATCCTGAGACAGATATCAAACAGCTTGTTCACCAAATTTTGGCGATCAAAAATTCTCTCTACTACCACGTAGAAGTCAAAGCAGAGCACTATCAGTCGCTCGTTCGCGCCTATCCGCAAATATGCCTCGACGCATTCGACAAGTTTGATACAGAAGTTCGCCTGTTTGTGCTGGAAACGCTTCTGGACGCCAACCAGCCTGTGTCGCGCGAGGTGCGCAACCAGGCCATTCGCCTCGGTCTGTCCGATTCGTCGAAAAAAGTGACGGGACTCGCCAATGCGGCTTTGTTGCACGCGAAGGACGAGGAACTGTGCGTAGAAGTGTACACCACGGAAAAGAAAGCGAAAGTCAAGGAGTGGGCGCTTGATGCGATTCGCACCTTGGATAACCGCAAAGACATTTTTGCGGACCTGTTGCAAAAGGAGAAAAACAGCAAATTCAAGGCGCTGCTCGAAAACTTGATCGAGGCAGACGGCCAAGGGCCAGATGCCAGCATCGCCAACTTGGGCAATCTGATCGACAAGCGCAAGCTCGCCCGGATCAAATGGCTGCCGATCGAACTGCTCCCGCAACTGCGCGACGAGCAAGGCAACGAGCTGGGCAAAGAGCTGATCGAGTACATTTTGACGCAATCGCTGGAATCGCCAACGGCCCCATCTCCGCACGTGTTGCTGCTGAAAGCTCAGTTCACCGCCGCGTCGGCCGCCGATTTTGTTGCCGAAGTGCTTCGTGCGTGGCTCGACCAGGGAGCGGTGGCAAAAGAAAAATGGGTCATGCCGCTCGCGATTGCGCTCGGTGACAGACGGACGGTCGATACGATCAGCCAGATGATCAAGGAATGGACGGACTACTCCCGCGGAGCGCTCGCCGCAGAAGGAGTGCGGGCGTTGTCCTTCTCGGAAGATTTGGCAGCGCTGCGGCAGATCGATTCGATCAAACGGACGATCAAAAACAAGCAAGTCCGCTCTGCGGCAGAGGAAGCGCTGGGCATGGCGGCGGCCAACCTGAAAATTTCAGCGGAAGAACTGGAAGATCGGCTGGTTACCCAGCTTGGCTTCGATGCGTCCGGCAAGCAAGTTTTCTCTTATGGCGAACGCACGTTTACGGTAAAAGTCAGCAACGAGCTGGAGCTGGAAGTGACCAACGACAGCACGGGCAAGGCGGTCAAAAATTTGCCTGCTCCGACGCAAAAAGACGATCAGCAGCTGGCGGAAGAGGCACGAGCGACTTTTGCCCAGTTGAAAAAAGACCTGAAAAGCATGGTCAAGCTGCAGGCGCTGCGACTGGAAGAATCGTTGTCCAAGTCGCGCTACTGGACGACAGAAGCGTGGAACCGCCTGTTTGTGGAAAATGTGCTGATGCAAAAATTCGCGATTGGCCTGATCTGGGGCGTTTACGAGGACGGTTCGCTCGCGGCCACTTTCCGCTATATGGATGACGGAACGTTCAACACCGTTGACGAGGACGAATACGAGTTGCCAGAACAAGCGCAAATCGGCCTGGTGCATCCGCTGGAGCTGGACGAAGAGACGCTGGCAGGCTGGCGCACTCAGCTGGAAGATTACGAAATTTCCCAGCCGTTTGACCAATTGAACCGCGAACTGTTCCTGCCGACAGAAGAAGAACTGAAAGCGGACGAAGTGCTGCGGCTCCCGGACGGCGCCTACACGCCAACCGCTTTTGCCAAAACGATGGAGAAATACGGCTGGATCAAAGGCACTCCGCAGGATGCGGGCTTCTACTACGAGTTTTACAAGCTGTACGGCAATGTCGTGGCCGAGCTGAAAATCAGCGGAGCGAGCATTTCGTACTACGACGGCATGGATGACGTCACTTTGGAGAGCCTCGCTTTTTACCCGAATGACGACAGCCAGTACAAGTACATGTACTTCAAGCCGATCGACCGTTTGAAGCTGGCGACGCTTCCGGCGCGGATTTTCAGTGAAACGCTCTACGATGTCGTGCGTGCTACCGGGAAGTAATCATGGCAGATTTCAAAAGCGATTTTCAGCGATGGATCGGACTGTGCAACGAGGAATATTTGATCAAGTATGCCAACAAGGGCCTTTACAATCGCGCATGCAAGGAAATCGAGAAGGGCGTTACGGTTTCGTATGAGTTCATGGATGATCATGTCAGGTGCGCGCTGTCGGATGACAGCGTGTGCCTGTTGTACGGAGACATCGAGCGTTTTTCCTGCTCGTGCCCGTCAGATAAAATATGCAAGCATGTCATCCTGGCGATCGTCGCTTACGCCACACAGCATCAGCCAGCAGCTGGCATGGGTGACGCGGGTGATGAGCCTGCCGTATTCAAGCCTGACTTTGGCTGGTTGTTGCAGCTTCATCCGTCCGATTTTTTGCAGGCTTTTACCGCGGCACAGATCGAGGAAGTGCTGTTCCGCTTAGAGTACGGCGAGGCGCTGGAAGTTGCGGAAACGTCCTTTTTGACCGTGACGCTGCAGCTTCAACAGGTCGAAGTTTCGTTCGACCAGGAAGCCGATCTGAGCCGGGCGATGTGCAGTTGCAAGGCAAAAGGCAACTGCATTCACAAGCTGGAATGCCTCTTGCGCTATCGTCTCGTCCATGAGATCGACGACCGGGAAGCGTTGCAGGCAGACATCACGGATGTCAGCTATGACGCAGAGGTGGCGGCGGAGGCGAGAGCTTTGCTGGCCGAAGTGCTCGGAATCGGATTGGCGAAGCTGCCGGAGACGGTTTGTACGCGCTTCGAGCTTTTGGCGATTGCGGCCCATAACGGGAACTTGCCTGCCTTGGAAAAAGATTTGCGCGGGATCAAAGGAGAGCTTGGCCTGTTTTTCCAGCGCCACGTGAAGTTTTCGCAAGACGTGCTGTTAGACAGACTGGCCCGCGTCTACCTGGGGCTGGCTGCCCTGGAAAAAAGCGAGCGTCCGGAGCTGAAAAAACAGCTGCTGGGCAGCTTTAAAAGCAAATACCACACAGTGCCGCACCTGACGCTGTACGCGCTGGGGGCCAATCCATGGGAGACGCGCTCCGGCTACAAGGGTGTGACGTATTACTTTTTCTCGCTGGCAGACAAACGCATTTACACGTATACCGAGGCCCGGCCTGTCTATTACGAGGGAACGAGCTTTACGTATGCGACGAGCTACAAAAGCAAGGCGCCATGGGGCGGACTGGTGACGATGGAGGAGCTGTCCCATTCCCAGGTGAGCCTGACGAGTGCGAAGACGAACCGGGAGCAGCGGCTGTCATCGAGCGATGAGACGAAGCTTGTCGTGT
The DNA here is from genome assembly GCF_003521185.1 of Brevibacillus sp. NCBI lineage: Bacteria > Bacillati > Bacillota > Bacilli > Caryophanales > Paenibacillaceae > Brevibacillus > Brevibacillus sp. The sequence continues at coordinate 3,143 of NZ_DOTK01000046.1, read as the reverse complement.
TGCCGAGGGAAAACATCGAGGAACTCGATCTGGGCGAGACGCTGTGCCGCGATTTGGCCGAGCGCATGGGCGAGGGAGCAGGCGTCTTGTTTGAGCAGGCGACAGAGCACGTCTTTTTGCTCCCAACGAAGTCCGTTCTGCAAGTGTTTTATGAAGCAGCCACGCAGCAGCTGATCATTACGGTCGAAGCGCACGACGGCGAGAGCATCCCGCTTGTCATTCCGTACCAGGGCGAGTTCGACAAAACGATTCGCTATCTGGAAAACAACAAGCGGCTGCTGGAGCTGCGGGACGTGTATTGGCTTGTTCAAGTCAGAGGGGATGAGCTGTACCCGATCAGCATGCTGCAAGGCAAATCATTGACGAGCTTGAAGCTTGATTTATAACGGCAGTGGAGTGTGAGGATTCGCACATGGAGGAGATTTTTGCTTTTCGCGAAAAACTGGAAGATTGGGTAGAGCGCATGCTGCTCAAAGGCATCCGCAAATTCGAGTCTGCTGACCTGGCAACGCTCGCCCGCCTCGAAGCGAGTGCGCGGGAATACGGGATGGACTTTCTTGCCGAGCTGATCGCACGTCTGGCCGAGGCGGGCGGCCACTATATGCGCGACGCAAAAGCGGGAGTTGAGTTGTTGACCGAACGATATTTGTATATGGTACAATACGTCAACATGATGAAAAAGCCTCTGTCACAAGCAGTGGCAGACTGAAGGGGCACGACCAGCCGCTCCCTTCCGTTACGGGGAAGGATAGATGACGATGAAATTCCATATACAGTTATCGGATATGCAAGAATATTTCCCGCAGTTTCTGGCGTCCATGCAGGCGACTTTGCTTGACCGTTCCTGGGAACAACAGGCGATCGCTCCCGCGCATATCGGCTCGGGCGGCATCACTCGGCTGCGGATTCGCCCTGGCATGGAGATCGTCATGACCGACTTGTTGCTGGAAGAAGACATGAAGTACACGATTCAGGAAAACTTCCAGCTGCTGGAGTTGAATTACAGCTTGAGCGGCCAGACGTATTGCGCCTGGAACGGCAAGGAAAAGCAGATCGCAAGCAAGGAAGGCAGCGTCGTCTTTTTGGCAGACGAGAAGGTGTACCTGGAACGAAAAGCGGGGATTCGCAACCAGCACGTGGAGATTCGCATGAGTCCCGAGCATTTTCTCAGCTATTCCGAACAAAGCGAGGATGGCTCGATTTTCGAAGCGTTTTTGAATCGGCATCAGGGCGGCGTAGAGCCTTATGACACGTCACCAGCGATTCAGAAATGCATCCACGATATGTTCTTTTGCACGTACCAGGGGCCGCTCAAACGGTTGTACATGGAGAGCAAGGCGATGGAAATCATCGCGCTGGTCAGCCAAAGTCCCGGCACGGCAAAAGCGCGCAGCAGCGTCAACTTGCGCAAGCAGGATGTGGAGATGCTGGCTCGCGTGCAGGCAACGATTGTGCAAAACTTGGAGAACCCGTACAGCATTCGCCAGCTGTCCCGCATGGCGGGGATGAATGAGAGCAAGCTCAAGCAAGGCTTTCGCGAGATGTACGGCATGAGCATTTTCGAACAGGTTCGGCAGGCGCGGATGGAAAAAGCGCTGGCGCTCATGGAGACGGAACAGCTCACCATCGGGCAGGCAGCCGCTGCTGTCGGGTACAGCAATGCGAGCAATTTTACGGCAGCTTTTCGCAAGCAATACGGCATGAACCCAAGTGAATACGTAAGACGGCAGTTCTCCTAACAACAACCCGAGCGACGTTCGGGTTGTTTTTCTTCTTTTGCAGGCAGAAAAACAACCGCTACAGGTAGAGGCGCGACGGCTTCGCGAGTGATAATCACTATCAGATGGGCGGCAGCGTCAAGTCGTTGCAGCTTGCAAAGGAATGAGAGGAGAGAAGCAGATTGAAAAAACATTTTTGGATGATCTTCGCTACCGTCCTAGTCGCGATGACGTCGATCGCTACCTTCAATCCGATTTTGGGACTTTTGGCGCGAACGCTGGGCTTTAGCGAAATCCAGTCGGGCAGTCTGGTGACGATTACCGGATTGTTCTGGATCGTCGGCAGTTTTTTATGGGAGAAATGGTCGCGCACCAATCGCAAGCGCTTGATGGTCATTGCGATTCTCGGGTATACGCTGACCTTGGCGAGCTTTGCCTTACTCGCTGACTGGGCAAAAGCAACTCCCGGCAATGCGGTTGTCCTGTATTGGGAGTTGTTCGCGCTGCGCGCTGTTGGCGGCTTTTTCTTCGGGGCGATTCCGACGATGGCCCAAGGCTACTTGATGGAATGGACGACGGCGCAAAATCGCGCTTCCGGCATGGCGTTATTCGGAGGGGCGAGCGGGATGGGCTTTGTTCTCGGGCCAGCTCTCGGGGCGGCTTTGACGCCGATCGGGTTCACTTCCCCGATGTATGTATCGACCGCGTTGCTTGTCGTTGTCGCTATTTTGAGCGGGATCATTTTGCCGGATAGCAAGGGCGGTCAGGTGAAGAAAGCAGCGGTCAAGCTCTCGATGACCGATCCGCGCATTCGCTTGTACATCTTGATCGGCCTGTTGCTGTCCACCGTCATGATCATGCTGCAAGTAACGTGCGGGATTTACATGCAAGATCAGCTTCAATTAAGCGATAAGGCAGCGGCGCAATCGATCGGTGTCGGCCTGTCTGTTGCGGGTGTGATTGTCGTTGTCGTGCAGCTTTTGGTTGGGCGTTATCTCAGATGGCAGCCCGCCCGCCTGCTGAAAATCGGGTTGAGCTCGCTGTTTGTCGCCTTTACTTTGTTTATGCTCGCTCCGGCCTGGTACATCGTCGCTTTTCTTTTCCACGGAATCGGGATCGGATTTACATTGCCCGGCTATATTACGGCAGCGTCTCTGGCCGTTTCGGCGGAAGAACAGTCGGCTGTGGCTTCTTACACAGGGGCGGCGCAGGGTGTCGGCTCGTTTGTCGGCCCGCTGGCGGGGACGATGCTGTACAGCTGGCAGATGTCCATTCCGTATCTCGTTTGCTCGCTGTCGCTGGCGTGCGTTGCTTTGCTCGTGTTTGCCAAGCATCGCGGAGGTCAGCCAGCCAGCGTCTCCTAGGAACTGTTCATGAAGAGAGGTTCGATTGCGAATCTCTCTTTTTTTTGGTGCGCCCAGCATG
>NZ_DOTK01000009.1:0-84941 GCF_003521185.1 Brevibacillus sp. | reverse complement strand
GTCGCCCCCTCCTACTCGATTTGTTCACCAATCTGTTCCGAATATCTGTCTGTCCCTTATGCTATACTGGGAGTGTTGTCACGAAGGTTCACCAGATTTTTCTAAGGAGCTGATTTTCGATGAGCGCAAACGAAGCGTTGCTTACATTAGAAGGTTGGTATACGTATCATAATTTCCGCACGATCAATTGGGAAAAGTGGAAAGCGGCTTCCGCCGAGGAGCGCCAAGCAGCGTTGGACGAGCTGAACGGGCTGATCCGCACTTGGGAAGCGAACGAAGCGGAAAACCAAGGAAGCACGGCTTTCTATTCGATTCTTGGACACAAAGCAGACCTCGTGTTCATGTTCCTGCGCCCGACCATGCAAGAACTCGAAGAAATCAAGACGGCTTTCAATAAAACCCGCTTTGCTGCCTTTACAGATGCTCCGTACTCCTACGTCTCCGTTGTCGAGTTGAGCAACTATGTACATAACCCGGGCGAAGATCCGAAGGCAAATCCGCACGTGCGCGATCGCCTGTATCCGATCCTGCCAAAATGGGAGCACATTTGCTTCTACCCAATGAACAAAAAACGCGATTTGCAAGACAACTGGTACATGCTGAGCATGCAGGAGCGTCAAGAAATGATGCGCTCCCACGGCATGATCGGCCGCTCCTACGCTGGACGCGTCAAACAAATCATCGGCGGCTCCGTCGGTTTCGACGATTGGGAGTGGGGCGTGACGCTGTTCGCCAACGATCCGCTGGAGTTCAAGCACATCGTCTACGAAATGCGCTTTGATGAAGTGAGTGCCCGTTTTGGCGAGTTCGGCAACTTCCTGGTCGGTAACGTGCTGAATCAGGAAACGCTCGCGAAAAAACTGGAAGTGTAATCATCTGTCAAAAATCTGCTGTGCGGCTGCTAGTTGTCGCATCGGCAGATTTTTTTTGCCCGGGGGATCGGCTCTGGCTCGGTCTTTTTTAGGCGTCGAGCCTGCCAGCCGCAGGAAACCGATTTGTGCTCGGAACGTAGATGTAATAGGATGGGAGAAATGTGAAGAACAGAGAGAGGCTGCGCTGGGAAGCGATTAAGCCGGAAGGAGAGGGGATTGCAATGAAAAGCATCAAGCCAGGAAGAGGCCCGTCGGCAATGGGCGCGGCGGGAAGTGTCGTTGCTATTGTTTTCGGAGTATTTTGGACGATTATGGCATTTTTCATCACGCAAGATTCGCCGTTTCCCGTGGTCGGCACGATTTTTCCTTTGTTTGGGGTCTTGTTTATCATTATCGGGATCGTTCAGGCTGTTTATCACTATAAAAACGCTACAGGCAGAGAGCGGATGTCGCTGTACGATATTACGGACGCCAGCGAGGAAGGCGACCCGTTGAACCGCCGATTCGGCAAGGAGAGAGAAGCGGAAGCGGACACAGAGACGACAGGCGAAAAAGCTTTTTGTCCGTACTGCGGGCAGCGCGTAAAGGCTGGCTACCAATACTGTCCGGGCTGCGGGAAAAAGGTGTAAGGACACGGTTTCTTAACAAAGTCTTGGCTTTGGTTCCCGGAAACTTTTTGATACAGTAAAGAGGAAAGCGACATCAGAGCGGAGGGGAACAAGACTGGGCTTTCTAAAGCTGAAAATCGGCTATCGCACTTTAAAAACGGCGATCGGGACAGCGATCTCGATCTTTTTGGCTCAACAGCTTGATCTGCTGTACCCCGCATCTGCGGGCATCATTACGATTCTTTGCATACAAGTAACGGTCAAGCAGTCGTTCCGCACAGCGTGGAACCGGATCATGTCCAGCTTTCTCGGGCTTGGCATCGGGATGGCGCTGTTTTATTTGCTCGGGTATTCGCCTGTTGCCATTTTGCTCGCCATCCTGCTGTTTTTGCCGCTCGCTGTGCGGTTTGGCATCCAGGAGGGCTTCGTCAGCAGCATGGTCGTGCTCATGCACCTGTACTCGGCGCAAAGAATGGATTTCCCGTTATTGCTGAACGAAGCGGGACTGCTGGTGATCGGCGTCGGGGTCGCGCTGCTCGTGAACTTGTACATGCCGAGCCTAGACAAGGAACTGCGGGCGATGCAAAAGCAGATCGAGCAGCTGTTCAGGCAAATTTTGCGGGAGTTTTGCTACTACTTGCGGCATGGCGAGAGCGATTGGGACGGGAAAGAGATGATCGAGGCGCCGGGTCTTTTGGAAAAAGCGCTCAGGCTTGCGTCGCGCGACATCGATAACCGTCTGGGGCGGCGCGATGACTCGTACTACCAATACTTTGTCATGCGAGAAAAGCAGTATGAACTGTTGGAGCGGATGATGCCGATCGTTTCGTCACTCGACACGCAGGTGCCGCAGAGCCATTGGATCGCTGATTTTCTCGAACGGATCAGCGACTCGGTGCACCCGGGCAATACGGCGTACCGCTTTATCGATCAGCTTCGCCAAATGCGCGAGGAGATCAAGGAGTCGGAGCTGCCGCGCACGCGCGAGGAATTTGAGACGAGAGCGTCGCTGTTTTACTTGTTGCGCGAGATCGAGAATTATTTATTCATCAAGCATGAGCTGGGCAAAAGCAGTGAGGACAAAAAACCAGCAGCCGTAGCGGAGCCAACACCGGGCAAGTAACGCTTCGTGTGGCAAAACGGCAAAACGGCAAAAACGCCAAAGAACAAAGGCGCTTTCTTCTGAGCAAAACCGGAAGAAGGCGCTTTTTGTGTCCCAAACAACATCCCGACTTTTTGCTGAAAAAGGCGTGAAAGCTTGGCACTGCCAGCTTCTGCCCTTTCAGGCATGCATATTTATTCAGTAAATTTTATTTTTCTTGAATGTCTGAAAATATACAATTATAATTTAAATCAGAAATCATTTCCGATATTCGGAAAAAGTGAAAAGGGCCATCCATCCGGCAACAGATAGATAGGGGGATAGCAGGATGATTGAGGTTAAGCAGCTAGTCAAGTCTTTCGGATCACTCACCGTGCTGAAAGGTGTCACTCTCTCGGTAGAGGAGAAAGAAGTCGTCGTCTTGCTCGGTGCCAGCGGTTCAGGCAAAAGCACTTTGCTTCGATGTTTGAATTTTTTGGAATTTCATGAAGCTGGCGAGATTTGGATCAGCGGGGAGAAGGTTGACCCGCACAAGACCAATCTGAACCATTTTCGGGCAGAGGTTGGGATGGTATTCCAGCACTTCAATCTGTTCCCGCACAAGACGGTACTGGAAAATGTGATCGAGGCTCCGGTGCACGTCAAGGGAATGAAAGTCGCCGAGGCGAAAGAGCTGGCCAACGAACTGTTGAAAAAAGTAAACATGCAGGATAAGGCGGATGTGTACCCGGACATGCTCTCGGGTGGACAGAAGCAGCGCGTGGCGATTGCGCGAGCGCTTGCGATGAAGCCGAAAATCATGCTTTTCGATGAACCTACCTCCGCACTTGACCCTGAGCTGGTCGGCGAAGTGTTGCAGGTAATGAAGCAACTGGCAAAAGAAGGCATGACCATGATCGTCGTCACCCATGAAATGGGCTTTGCCCGCGAAGTCGCAGATCGCGCCGTGTTCATGCACGATGGTCAAATCCTGGAGCAAGGGCCGCCTAGTGCGTTCTTTGAAAATCCGCAACACGAAAGAACCAAGCAGTTTTTGCGCAGCATTCGTTAAAAACAGAGAAAACAGGGGGAATTTCAGATGAAAAAACGTGCAAAATGGTCCGGAGTTTTGTTGTCTACCGTTCTGTTGGGCTCGCTTCTGCTCTCGGCATGTGGCTCTCAAGAGAGCAGCGCGCCGGCAGGAGGCGGACAAGCAGCGGGCGGCGAAGGCAAAAAAGATTTTACTTACGCGATGAGCGGAGTGTACAAGCCGTTCAGCTTTAAAGAAAACGGGCAGCTGACAGGCTTTGACGTAGAAATCGGACAAGCGCTGGCGGAAAAAATGGGGATGAACGCCGTTCCGATCACGAACCCGTTTGAGACGATCATTCCTGGTCTGGATGCGAAAAAATACGACTCGATCATCGGCAGCTTGACGGTGACTCCCGAGCGTCAAAAAGCGGTTTCCTTCACGAATCCGTACTATCGCTCCGGCTCGCAGATTTTCGTGCAGGAAGGCAACACGACAATCAAGGGCAAGGACGATCTGAAAGGCAAAAAGATCGGGGTCGTCAAAGCTTCCAACTACTTGGACTGGGCGAAAAAACTGACAGATGAAGATAAAATCACCCAATACGACAGCGATATCACGGCGCTGCTCGACTTGCCGACAGGACGTCTGGACGCGGTCATTACCGACCAGGTAGTAGGCTTGCGCTTTATTAAAGAGGGTGGCGGAAAAGTCATCGACGTGGGTGAGCCACTCAGCTTCGACGAACAGGCAATTGCTGTGCGACTGGGCGATCAGGAATCGGTAGACCGAATCAACAAAGCGCTGGATGAAATCATCAAAGACGGCACCTACGAAAAAATCAGCCAAAAATGGTTTGGCCGCAATATCCTGCAAAAACAATAAAGTGGGCAACGGGGTGTCCGGTTTGGACGCCCCCCTTTTTCCGCTTCATGTGAGGAGGATTTCCTATGATCATCGATATTTTTCTGAACAGCTATCCCCTTTTCCTGAAAGCGACCTGGTTGACCGTTCAGCTCACGGCAGTCGCTCTCTTGCTCGGTTGCATCGTCGGACTGATCATTGCGTTTTTCCGCATTTCCAATTCCAAGCCGCTTAACTATTTCGCGCACTTGTACATTACCGTCATTCGCGGTACGCCTTTGATCGTGCAAATTTGTATTTTGTACTTCGGGTTGGCGAACATGGTGACGCTTTCCCAGTTTTGGGCAGGGGCAATCGCGCTCGCCGTTCATAACGGAGCTTATATTGCCGAGATTTTCCGCGGCTCGATCCAATCGATTGATCGCGGGCAGATGGAAGCGTCCCGCTCGCTCGGGATGTCGTACCCGCTGGCCATGCGCCGCATCATTTTGCCGCAGGCGTTTCGCCGGGCGATCCCGTCACTCGGCAACCAGTTCATCATCGGGTTGAAGGACTCGTCGCTGGTAGCGTACGTAGGGATGCAAGATTTGTGGGGAACTGGTCTCGGCGAGGCGGCTTCCAACTACAAACAGCTGGAGACATACATGGTCGTCGGCTTGTACTATCTCGTGCTGATTATGCTGTTCACCTATTTTGTCAACAGACTGGAGACGAGGCTTGCCAAGGGAAAAACACCGCGAAAGCAGGCCAAGGATACGAGTGTCGCAGCATAAGGCACGTTTATGGAGGACGAAGGAACTATGGTTCAATCAATCGAACGGACGATGAAAATCATCAGAGTGCTGATATCAGACGAAAAACACGCCTGGCCCATATCGGAGTTAGCAGAAGCGACCGGCCTGCCGATCAGCACGCTCCACCGTTTCCTCGAATCGATGATCCAGTTCGGATTGGTTGAGCAGGAGCCTGTCACCAAGCATTACAAACCCGGTTATACGTGGATGGAAATCGGCTTTATTTTGCACGAGAAGCTGAATTTGCGTTCCGTGGCTCGACCATTCATGGAGGAGCTGGCCAACGAGGTCGAAGAGAGCATTTTCCTGAACGTACTGGCAGGCAAGGACTCGATGCCGATTGAAAAGGTCGAGAGTCCGCTGAAAATTCGCATTGACGAGAACTTGGGGGAACGGATTCCACTGACGATCGGTGCCCCCAGCAAAATGATTTTGGCCCATTCCAAGGCAGCCGAGATCGAAAAAATTATTTCCGAGCAGCTGCCAGCGCCTTCGCACGAAGCGTTTCTGGAACAGCTTGCGGCCGCCAAAAAAGGCGGATATGCCATCAGCTACGGCGAAAAAACGGAAGGGACGATGGCAGTCGCAGCCCCGATCTTTGGCTACGGCAATCAGCTCGTGGCTGCGATTTCCATCAATGCGCCGATCTTCCGCGTCCCGGATGAACGGCTGCCGCAGCTCATCGAAAAAGTAAAGCAGCAAGCAACCGCTATATCTGCAAGAATCGGCGGCGCTTAATCGCAACCTCCATTTCCGAACGTCATCGGATGGAGGTTTTTGTTTTTTAATGCTTACTATTGGAACTTTCAATTTTTTTGCCCGAAAAATCTGTGTTAGTGTGGAGGAAATCGAGAGGAGGAGCACAAGACATGTTTCCATTTCGGGTTATCAATCAACCAACAACGGAACAGCTGCTGGACATGGCGAGTGTCATCGAAGTGGTGGAGCAAGCCTACCAGATGAAATCGAGTCAGCAAGCGACGCTGTTTCCGCTGATTTTTCATGAATTTGCGGCAGGCAAAGCGGATATGGATATCAAGTCGGGCCATTTGCCCGGAGCGGATATATTCGGACTCAAGCTCGTCTCCTGGTTTGGCGAAAACGAGCAAAAAGGATTGCCGCAGCTGATCGGAACCGTGATGGTGCTGGACAGCCGGACAGGCGTTCCGCTGGGGCTGTTGAGCGGCGAGCATATTACATGCATGCGAACGGGGGCTGCCGGCGGGATCGGGGCCAAGTATTTGGCTCGACCGGAAGCGGAAAATCTGCTGATGATCGGGACGGGTCACCAGGCGCCTTTTCAAATCATCGCGACACTGATGGCGATGGACAACATCAAGCGAGTGTACATCAGCCATCCGCGCTCCTACGAAAAGGCGCAAAAGTTCGCGGCAACGATCAAAGACAGACTGCTCACGGCGTTCGTAGCGAAATACGAAGGAGAAGACTACGAGCGCTACGCACGTAAATGCGAGGTTGAGTTTATCGCGGTCGAAAGCCTGGAAAAGACGGTCGGAGAAGCGGACGTGATCATCACGGCAACCCCTTCCCGGACGCCGCTGATTCAGAGCGAATGGGTCAAGCCAGGGACGCACATTACGTGCATCGGAGCCGACATGGCGGGCAAGCAGGAAATCGACGAGCGACTTTTCGCCATGGGACGGGTCTTCGTGGATGACATCGGGCAGGCTGTGAGCGTGGGAGAAACCGAGATTCCGCTGAAAAAAGGGCTGATTTCGCAGGCGGACATTGTCGCGGAAATCGGCAGCGTCATTCTCGGACAGGCAGCGGGACGCCGCTCGGCGGAGGAAATTACGATTTTTGACAGCACAGGCATTGCGCTGCAAGATTTGCTGACAGCGCACCACATTTTGCAAAAGGCGCAAGCGAGTGGCGCAGGAGCTGTCGTCGATCTGTAGTAGCAGCTTGCGATCCATATACACGAAAATGCACGGAACAACCGAAGGAGAGGTCAAAGATGAGAATTGCCCCGTTTAAAGTAGAAGAATGGATGAATGCCTACGAGCTGGAAGCGGTCTACAATATCGCGGAAACGTGTGTGGACTCCCTGACCGTGGAAGAGCTGATTCGCCTGTCGGCAGAGCCGGCCGATTTTTTTGCCGAGATGGCGCAAAAGAAGCTGACGTACGGCCACATCGAAGGCTCGCCTGAGTTCCGCAGTCTCGTCGCGGGCATGTACAAGACGCTGACGCCGGACAATATTTTGGTGATGAACGGAGCGATCGGAGCCAATTTTCTTGCGCTGTTTTCGCTGGTCGGCCCTGGCGATGAAGTCGTCTCTGTCCACCCGACTTATCAGCAGATTTACGAAGTGCCTGCGTCGTTCGGCGCTCAGGTGAAGCTGCTGCGACTGGTGCCGGAGAAGCAGTTTTTGCCTGACCTGGATGAACTGCGCACGCTTGTCACAGACAAGACCAAGCTGATTTGCTTCAACAATCCGAACAACCCGTCCGGTGCGCTGATGGATGAGGTGACGTTGCGCGAAATTGTGGAGATTGCCCGTTCGGTCGACGCTTACGTGTTGTGTGACGAGGTGTATCGCCATTTGCATCAGGACCCGGAGATCGAGGTTCCGTCTATCGTAGATTTGTATGAAAAAGGGATTGCGACGAGCAGCATGTCAAAAGTATTTTCGCTGGCCGGCTTGCGCCTGGGCTGGATCGCCGCGCCCCTCGATGTCATCAAAAACTGCTTCTCGCACCGCGATTACACGACGATCAGCTGCGGGATGCTCGACGACATGCTGGCGGTTCATGCGCTGAAAAACAGGGACAAGATCATGGAGCGCAATCTGAAAATCGTGCGGGACAACCTGCAAATTTTGGACGAGTGGGTGGCGGCGGAACCGCTCATCTCTTACGTCAAGCCAAAAGCGGGAACGACCGCCATGCTCAAATACGAGCTGGATATGCCGTCGGAAGCGTTTTGCATCGAGCTGTTCCGTGCGACAGGCGCGTTTTTGACGCCGGGAAGCTGCTTTGACATGGAAGGCTGGGTGCGGATCGGGTACGCTTGCGACACAGAGGTGCTCCAGGCAGGTTTGGCGCAAGTCTCGAAGTTTTTGCGGGAGAGAAGCTAGGCGATAAGCGGATTGGCTGGCCTGGAAAAAAGGTGCTGACGATTGCAAGCGGCAGCAATGGGGATGCCGCCAAGCTGGCGGGGAGCGTATTCCGTTATTCATAGTAGTGCTCTGTGCACTGTGCAGGTTGAACTTCACGTCCACTCTCGGCTACACTTTTCCGTATAGACGAAGAAGCGGGGGAGAGTGGTGCAAGGCATGGAGCTGCGGAATTTGAAAACGTTTCAGGTCGTAGCGGAGCATTTGAACTTGACGAAGGCTGCCGAGCTGCTCGGGTACAGCCAGCCGACGATTACTTTGCAGATTCAGGCGCTGGAGCGGGAGCTGGGGCATCCGCTTTTGAACCGCGTCGGCAAGCGCACCTTTTTGACCCCGGCAGGGAAGCTGGTGAAGCAGCATACCGATCAGCTTTTTTCTGTCCTGTTGCGCATGGAGGAGGGGCTGAACCACCTGCATCTGCCTGTCGGCCCGCTCGTGGTGGCCGCACCCGAATTTTACTGTACCCAGTACATGCCGCAAATGCTCAAGGCTTATGTGGGGACACATCCCCAAGTGAACTTGCAGGTCATCTCGTGCACGAGTCAGGAAGCGTTGAAAAAAATTCGCGCCCACGCAGCGGACATCGGGATTATTGCCGGAACCAGTACGCAGCAGGGGATTTATTCCATGGTCGTCGATTTAGAGGAATTTGCTCTCGTTGCTGCGCCGGATATGGTGCAGGGCCGTTCGATGACGGAAACGCTGACGCAATTCCCGTTTTTGTCCTATCAGGAAGGGTGCAATCTCGACGGCTTCATTACAGACTGTCTGCTGGAGATCAGCTACGTCCCGCCCTCTGTCATCAAGTGCAGCAGCGAGGAGACGATCAAGCGCTCTGTGCTCAATCAGACGGGCGTCGCCTTGCTCAGTACGGCGCTGGTGGAGGGGGAGCTGCGAACGGGCGAGCTTGTCGAGTTGTACCGTTTTTCCAAAAAGGCGGAAACTTCGCTCGTCTGTCTGGAGCGGCGGCGCGACGAACCAGCGATTCAAACGTTCATGGAGCTGGTAAAAGACGTGTGGCTTTCGGTGCGGGAAGAGTAGGCCGGATGAGTGGCGGACGCCTTTACATGTTTTGAATTGGCAACGGGCATAATTTCTGGGAGCTTGTGTTGCAGCAGAACCAGAAACAGCAAGGAGCTGATTGTTACGAACAAGGATCAAGCGCCTGTGCGCTATGCCAACAGCATTTACATGAAGGAGCTGGTGCGCGAAGAGGATCGGCTTCATCCGTTCCCGATTTTTCGCCGCCTGCGCGCAGAAACTCCTGTCCGCTACGATGAAAACCGCCAGACGTGGGATGTGTTTCGCTACGACGACATTCAGCGAATTTTGAAGGATCACACGACGTTTTCCTCCAAAAGGATCGCGGATGCGAAAAAAGAAACGGTGCTAACGATGGATCAGCCGAAGCATACCCAGATGCGCAATCTCGTGAACAAGGCGTTTACGCCCAAAGCGATTTCCGATTTGACCCCGCGCATTGACTCGATCGTTACGGAGCTTCTCGACATGGTCAAGGACAAGCGGGAAATGGATTTGGTGCGCGATTTTGCTTATCCGCTGCCTGTGATTGTCATTGCCGAGCTGCTCGGCGTTCCGCCAAAAGACCGCAGATTGTTCAAGGATTGGTCCGATACGATGGTCAAAGGAGCGGAAGCCGACACGGACGAGGCTCTTATCCAGATGCACAAGGACAAGGAAAAAGCGGAAGCAGAGCTGTTCCACTACTTTCGGGCGATATTGGCCGAGCGGCGGGCTGATCCAAAAGATGATCTCATCTCCGCCTTGCTCGCTGCCGAAATCGACGGAGAGCGGCTGAACGAAGAGGAAGTATTGCGCTTCTGTATTTTGCTGCTGGTCGCAGGCAACGAATCCACGACCAATCTGATCACGAACACGATTCGCGTCATGACCGAGCAGCCGGACATCCAGGAGCGAGTGCGCCAAGACAGGGAGCTGGTCAAATCGACGATCGAGGAGACGCTGCGCTACTATCCTCCGTTCGTTGTGGTCGGCCGTCGCGCAGTGGAAGATGTGGAAATCGGCGGACAAAAGATCGCAGCGGGCCAGCAGGTCGTTTCCTGGGTCGTATCCGGCAATCGGGACGAGAGCAAGTTCGAGCAGCCGGATTTGTTTTTGCCTGACCGCAAGCCGAATGCCCATCTCAGCTTTGGCTTCGGCATTCACTTTTGCCTGGGAGCGCCTCTCGCCCGGCTGGAAGGACAGATTGCCTTGGACAGGATTTTGTCTTCGCTGCACGAGATCGCATCGCCAAAAACAGCGCTGACTCCGATTCCGAGTCCGATTGTTTTTGGCGTGGAGAGTTTTCCCGTGACGTTTCAAACCCGTTGAGGCGCGGGAGACAAGCCGATTTTGCTTGCGGACGGCAGCCGAGAAAACGGGGCAAGGGCAGGCACCTCCAGAGCAGAGGTGTCTTTTTTGTGCTTTTTGTTCACTGAAATTGAAATTACATGTACAAAAGGAGATATAAAGTAAAAAATCCAGAAAATATCTGAGGAACAAATGTAAATTGTTTGACTATTTGAATGGGCGTAGGTATAATTTGGTTATCTTTGTTAGTAAAGTTAACTAACTGCTGTGGTGGTGATTGTAAAGGCGTGCGAGCTCCCAGAAAAACAGGCAACAGTAAACTCGTAAAGAAACTGAACAAGGAAGAAGTTTTGCAACAGGTCATCCAACACGGTCAGATTTCCCGCGCCGATATTTCCAAGCAGACACTGCTCAGCCGTCCGTGCGTCTCCGCTTTGGTCGATGAAATGATTCAGGAAGGATTGCTGCAAGAGGTCGGCATGGGGGATTCCAAAGGCGGCCGCAAGCCGATTCTTTTGGAATACAATTACCAGGCTTATGCGATTGCTGGAGCGATCTTCGAAGGGTCGATACTGGACATGGCGATTGCGGATATGAAGGGGGAGTTTCTCGCCCGTCATCGCAAGCGACTGGCGCAGCCGGCGAACGGGGAGACCGTCATCGAGGATTTGGCAGCAGGTTTGGATCGCTTGCTTGCCGAGAGCGGGATTCCGCGCGAGCGACTGCTTGGCATGGGAGTGGGATTGCAAGGGGTCACGCAGCGGGGAAGCGGTACGGTCAGCTTTTCGCCGAGTACGGGCTGGATGGGGTCGCCGATATTGCAAACCATCGAGTCGCGACTGGGGCTGCCCGTCATCATCGACAACGATGTGAACATGATGACTTTGGGCGAATACGTTCGCGGAGCAGGCACTGGCCATTCCAACGTCGTCTACATGTACGTGGGAACGGGCATTGGTGCGGGGATCATCCTGGATGGACAGTTTTACCGGGGGAGTCGGGAAGCAGCAGGCGAGATCGGCTTCATGATGATCGGTCCGGTACATAACCGCCCGAATGGCGCGTCCGGAGTGTTTGAGACGAATTTTTCCATACCGGGAATCGCGCAGCAGGCAAAGGGATTTCTCTCTGACCTTCAGGAAGGGTCGAGTGTCATAGAACAGCTCATGCTTTGTGCCAAACAAAACAGCGAAGCGAAAGCGCTTTTGCAGGAAGTGTATCGGCATTGGGCTTACGGCATGGCGAATATCATCAGCATTTTGAACCCGGAAATCCTGATTTTGAGCGGAGAGATGGTCCACGTCGATGATGAAGGGGTGAAGCAAATTCACGATTGGCTGACCGAGTGGGTGCCAGAGGTGCCTTGTCTCGAAAAGGCTGCTCTGGGGGAGCGAGCAGGTTTGATTGGTGCCGTCCACAGTGTATTGGAAGCGTTTCCGTTCACACGACTGCTTGACAAAGAGTGAGAAAAAAGAGGGGGAGTCAGTTTTGAAAAAGGTCAATCACAAGCTGAAATCATGGATGAAAGGCGTATTCGCCAGCTCCTTGGCTCTGACTGTGGCCGCGTGCTCAGGTGGAGGACAGGAAGCAAAGCCTGCCGACAACGGCGCAGGCGGCCAAACGGGCTCGCAGCCAGCTGCGCAAACTCCGGCTCCATCCGGTGAACCGCAAAAGCTGGTTATTTACACCGGACGGGATAAAAACATCTTTGAGATCGTGCTGCCAAAGTTCAAGGAAAAGTATCCGAATATTGAAGTGGAAACGCTCGAAATGGGCGCTCAGCAAATTTTGGAGCGCGTACGCGCGGAAAAAGCGAACCCGCAAGCCGACTTCTGGTGGGGCGGCACACAGTCTGCTCTGAGCACAGCGGCCGACGAAGGATTGCTGGAGCCGTACAAGCCGACTTTTGCCGACAAGATTCCTGACCTGTACAAAGACAAGGAAGATCGCTGGTACGGCGAGATGCTTTTGCCAGAGGTCATCATGTACAACTCGCAGGCGCTCAAGCCGGAAGAAGCTCCGCAAGACTGGGATGAGCTGCTCGATCCGAAATTCAAGGACAAAATCGTCATCCGCAACGTTCTGCCATCCGGCACGATGCGGACGATCTACTCCGCGATGATTTTCCGCCAAGGTGCGGATACGCCGGAAAAAGGCTACGAATGGCTGACAAAGCTGGATGCCAACACGAAAGAATACACGCAAGACCCGACCAACCTCTACCTGAAGCTTGACCGTCAAGAGGGCGTCATTTCCTTGTGGAACCTGCAAGATGTTTTGCTCCAAAGCAAAAAGAACAACCATCCGTACGACTTCATCTATCCAAAGAGCGGAGCGCCGATCCTCGTAGACGGTATCGCTCTCGTCAAAGGCGCGAAAAACCTCGATGCAGCGAAAAACTTTATGGAATTTTTGATGAGTCCTGAGATTGCTTCCCAATTGGCGAAGGAGCGTTTCCAGTTCCCGGCCCGCACGGATATCAGCAAGGATGAATTGCCAGACTTCATGAAAAACCTGGAGCTGAAACCACTCGAACTCGACTGGGCTGTCATGGCTGCCAAAGAGAAAGAATGGATGCAGCACTGGGATGAAAACATCAAGGGCAAAGGCAAGAAGTAACTCGCAACAGACTAGACGGGAAGGAGTGTTCCTTTCCGTCTAGTCGCTTATGCCAACGTCTTAGGCCAAGCAGCCAGGAATGGCCATGAAGGAGGAAACAAAACCTGATGAGCAGCGTAACACTTGATCACGTCCACAAAAAGTTTGGCAATGCAAAAGGGGTAGAAGACGTCCACATTCACATCGAATCAGGTGAATTTTTTACGTTTCTCGGTCCGAGTGGTTGCGGCAAAACGACTACCTTGCGGATGATTGCCGGCTTTTATTACCCGACAGCAGGGCAAATCCGCTTCGGTTCCCAGGAGGTTACCTCCGTTCCGCCCCACAAGCGCAATACAGGCATGGTGTTCCAAAACTATGCGCTTTTCCCGCACATGACCGTTTTTGAAAATATCGCGTTCGGCTTGCAGGTGCGTTCTGTGAACAAGGCAGAAACGAAAGAGCGCGTGGAGCGGATCATGAAGCTGGTTCGACTGGAAGGCTATGGCGAGCGGCGCATCGACCAGCTTTCCGGTGGGCAACAGCAACGGGTGGCGCTGGCACGGGCGCTGGTCATCGAGCCGCAGATTCTGCTGTTGGATGAGCCGCTGTCCAATCTGGACGCCAAGTTGAGAGAAGAGACGCGTTTTGAAATCAAACGGCTTCAGCTGGAGTTGGGGATTACGACGATATACGTGACGCATGACCAGGCTGAAGCGATGTCCATGTCGGACAGAATCATGGTCATGCAGGGCGGAGAAGTGCAGCAGATCGGTACTCCGCACGAGATTTACCATCGTCCTGTGAATCGTTTCGTCGCTTCGTTTATCGGGGAGACGAATTTGTGGGAAGGGACTGTGGTCGGCATCGACCGGGATGAAGTGCAAGTGCGCATCTCCTCGGGACAAGTGCTCAGCGGTTTTGCCAAAAATGCGTCGCCTCGCGCCAAGCTGGTAGTCGGAGAGCAGGTGACCATGTCCATCCGTCCTGAATCCGTCCAGGAGCAGAGCGAAGGAACAGGAACGAATATCGTCACAGGCAAGGTCGTCATGTCCGAGTTCACTGGCGCATGCGTGAACTACGTGACGGAAGTAGGTCAGGAAAACTTGCGCAGCATGTCCATCAACCTCGGCCGTCCAATCAAGCAACGCGGCGACGCCATCGGACTGCACATACCGAAGGAGAGCATCTATTTCGCCGGATAAGGGGGAAAAAGCTTTTGAGAGCAGAATTGCAGCAAGCGCCGACATCGGCCAGACGAAAGTCCATCACGGCTTCACCCGCCTTCGTCTATGTGCTGGTATCGCCACTCTTTTTGATTTTGTTGGCTTATGTCATTTATCCGTTATTCCAGACGTTCGTCGCCAGTATCAGCGTCGATGAGCAAATTACGTGGAAAAACTACACGCGCTTTTTCAGCCTGGAGCATACGGCCAATCTGGAAGCGCTGTGGACCAGCGTCTATATTTCTGTACTGAGTGTCATCACCTGCGGCATCGTCGGGGTGGCGATGGCCTTTTTGTTGGAACGGTACGAGTTTCCGGGCCGCAAAATTCTTTCTGTACTGGCTCTGGTGCCGATGGCTTTGCCTCCGTTGATCGGCGTTCTGTCGTTTACGTTCCTGTACGGCGAGAGCGGAATTTTTCCGCGGGCGATCAAGGAGTTGCTCGGCTTGGCCCAAGTGCCGTTTTCATTGAAAGGCATCTGGGGCGTCGTGGTCGTCCATACGTTTACGATGTACACCTACTTTTTCATGACGGCGACAGCCGCGATCAAAGGGCTTGATCCTTCTTTGGAAGAAGCGGCAGCAAGCCTCGGGGCAAACCGCTTTACCGTCTGGCGGCGCATCATTTTGCCGATGCTTACGCCAGCGATGGTCGCTTCCTCACTGCTCGTTTTCATGATTTCCATGGCGTCGTACACAGCACCGCTCATCTTCGGTATCGACCGGACGATGACGATGCAAATTTACTTGTCCCGCACGAATGGCGATCTCGACATGGCGGCGGCGCAGTCGACGATTTTGTCCATTGTATCGATCGCGTTTCTGTTGATCATGCGCTGGTATCAAGGCGCCCGCAATTATCAGAACTTGAGCAAAGGCGTGAGCGTACACCGGACGGAAATCAAGAGCAAAGCAGGCCGTTACACAACGATTGTGCTGTCGTTTATCGGCACGGTCATTCTAATGCTGCCTATTCTCGTGCTGGTGCTCATCTCGTTTTCGGTGGATGGGACCTGGACGGTGCAAATATTGCCTCCGCAATACACTTTGGATCATTACATGGACTTATTTACGGACAGCAAAACATGGCGTCCGATTTTGAACAGTTTGCAGTTGTCGGCGATTGCTTCTGTCGGAATTGTCCTGTTCGGGGTAGCGGCGGCCTATGCGATGGTGCGTCTCAAATTCCGCGGGAAAACGCTTCTGGACGTGCTGATCATGCTGCCTTGGGCATTGCCTGGTACGGTTGTGGCGGTTAACCTGATTGCCGCGTTCAGCGAGCCGACGGCGTTCAGCTTCGGGCAAGTGCTGATCGGAACATTCTGGATTATCCCGCTCGCGTATTTTGTGCGCCACCTTCCGCTCGTCTTCCGTTCCACATCGGCAACCTTGCTGCAAATGGACCCGTCTGTGGAGGAAGCCGCGCGCAATCTGGGCGCATCGTGGTGGTACAGCTTCAGGAGAGTGGTGTTCCCGATGGCGCTTGGCGGGATTCTCGCCGGAACGTTGCTGGCGTTTGTACAGTGTATCGGGGAGTTCGTCGCTTCCATCCTGATTTTTACCCCGCGAACGACTCCGCTGTCTGTCGCGGTATTCCAGCGCATGTACAGCTTTGAATTTGGAACTGCTTGCGCCTATGGCGTCTTGCAAATCGTGGTCATCATCCTCGTGTTGTTCATCTCTAGCAAACTGACCAAGGACAAAGCCGGAACGGCCATCTAGCAGACGACCAATCGGTTAGATCGCTTCGGAAAACGGCTTTTGCGCAAGCCCTGCGGCAGCATACGGGAATTGGCAAAAGGAGGAGCTTCACGTGGAAAGCAGTGAATCGATAGACAAAAGTGCTTCGGTGGTGCAGCCGACCAGGCTGCCCTGCCCACCTATCCCCGCCTCTGCGCGGACGATGCAGGGGGAACACGGGCTGTTGGATTTGTGGAAAGCGATCAAGCCACTGGCGACGATCGCCAGCGCGATGAATACGGGAGCGCATCCCGACGATGAACATAGCGCGATGCTCGCCTACCTGGCGATGGGACGGGGCGTTTACACGTCCAGCGTAATCGCGACAAGGGGAGAGGGCGGCCAAAATGAAATCGGCTGCGAGCAAGGGATTGCGCTCGGCATCATTCGCACGCGGGAGCTGGAAGAGGCGTCTGCGCTCGGCAATGTGACGCTTGGCATCCTGAGTGAAGAGCTGGACGATCCGATCAACGACTTCGGCTTCTCCAAATGCGCGGAGGAAACATTTCGCAAATGGGGCGAGGAAGTCGTCTACGAGCGACTTGTCCGCAAAATCAGGGAGCTTCGCCCGGATGTCGTCATCGCCTGCTTTGAAAATGAGCCGACTACGCACGGACACCATCGGGCGATTACGTTGCTGACACAGCGAGCTTTTCACGGTGCGGCAGACCCTGAGACGTTTCCTGCTCACATTCAGGAGGGCTTGTTGCCCTGGCAGATGAAAAAGCTGTATGTGCCCGTCATGGACAACGAAGACTATCATGTGGCTGTTCCTGTCGGGGAGTACGATCAAAACTACGGCTCCTCCTATGTCCAGCTTGGCGAGCGATCGAGATTCATGCACAAGACCCAAGGGATGGGTGTCCACTACGATGAAGGCCCGACCTACAATTACTATCGTCTCGATGCGTCCGTCGTTCCGGCGGCGGAAAAAGAGAGAGACTTTTTTGCCGGATTGCCGTTCACGTTTGCCGATCTGGCCCGAAGCGTCGCCCAAAAAGGGGAATCCGAGCTGGCTCGCATCCTCGATACGATGCACGATGCGGCGAATGAAGTGCTGTCGGCGTATCCGCGCTTTGCGGAGGTGGCAAGCCGCGTCCACCGGATGAAGGCGTTGCTGCATGCCGTTCAGCTGGCGGTGCCCGGCTCTTCGCTCGACGAGGAGACGAAGACCGATTTGCTGTTCCGTCTGGGGATCAAGGAAGCGCAGCTCAACCGCGCCAGTGCCGAAGCGCTGTCGCTTGTGGTCAAAATCAAGCCGGAGACGGGCGAGTGGGTTCCCGGGCAGACGACGACAGTCACGGTGACGGCCTACAATGGCGGAGCAATCGAGGTCGAACATGTGCAGCTGCGCCTGCGAGTTCCGCCCGGCTGGACAGCCAAGCCGCTTACGCCGACCACTTTTCCGCGGCTTCCTTACAACCAGACCGTTTGCACCGTATACGAAGTGTCCGTCCCGGCTGCGGCTGCCTTTTTTCACCCGTACCGGCCGCCGATTTTGGAAGTCGAGGCATTGTACTTCGCCTTTGATATAGCAAGCACCATCCGGGTAGTGCCGGATGACAGCGTCGCTGTGCTGCCGCCTTATTCATTGACCTTGACGCCGTCTGCCGTTGTGCGGAACACGCTGCATACAGAGCAGCCCATCCCGGTAAAAGTAACATTGAAGCAATATCGGCCGGGCAGCACGACAGCAAGAGTGTCCCTCGCCGTGCCCGAAGGCTGGACGGCGGAACCTGCGTTTATCGATGTGCCGTTTGCTTTTCGCGGAGAGACGAGAACGATTGCCTTCACGGTGCATACAGGGCCGCAGGTGGAAAACGGGAAGTACGAGGTCAAGGCGCAAGTAACCCGCGCCGATGGAGTGGCCGAGAGCGGCCAGGATGTGCAGGTGATCGAGTATCCGCACGTCGGACGGACGTATTTCATCCGCCCTGCCAAGCTCACTGTTCAGGCATTCGATTTGGCGATTCCCGAAAATCGGCGAATCGGCTACGTCGCCAGCGGCTTTGACAGCCTGGACAAATATTTGCGCGCGGTAGGCGTGCATTGCCTCAACCTCGATGCAGACGAGATCCAGTCAGGCGATTTGTCCCGCTACGATACGATCGTGCTCGGCATCCGCGCATACGGGTTCCGCAGAGAGCTGATCGAGTGCAACCAGCGTCTGCTGCAATACGTGGAAAACGGCGGCAATCTCGTCGTTCAGTACCACAAACCGGAGGACAAGTGGAAGCCGCAGCTCGCGCCGTACCCGATCTTCATCGGCGAGTCGCTGATTGACTGGCGCGTTACGAATGAGCAGTCAGACGTGCGCATGCTCGCACCCGAGCATCCGATGTTTTCCGAGCCTAACCCGATCACCCAGGCAGACTGGGACGGTTGGGTGCAGGAGCGCTCGATCTACAACCCTTCACGCTGGGGCAGCGAATATACCGAGCTGATTGCCACCAGTGATCCGGGGGAGCCGGAGTTTCGCGGAATTTTTCTGACGGCCCGTTATGGCAAAGGGACGTACACGTACAGCTCGCTCGCCTGGTTCCGCGAGATTCCGCAGCTTGTGCCCGGGGCCTTCCGCCTGTTTGTCAACATGATCAGCCAGAAACAGTAACGATCAAGACCATTCACTTGAAAAAGCTCTGATCTAACGTGGGTCGATCCATGGCAGCAGCAACGAAACACTCGCATACATAGCGCCATGATTGATATAGACATCAATCGTAAAAGCGAATGGAGGAGAGTTCATTGAGGAAGGGGAAACTTGCCAAGCTTTACACCATTGCGGCCGCGGCCGCGCTTGCCACGACTCTGGTCATCCCGTTGGCGCCACAAACGGCGCACGCCGATCGGGGAGTCGTCGATTTGTGGAAAGCGATCAAGCCGCTCACGACGATTGCCAGCGCGATGAATACCGGAGCCCATCCGGATGACGAGCACAGTTCCATGCTCGCCTATTTGTCGCTCGGCAGAGGGGTAGACACGTCCAGCGTCATTGCCAATCGCGGCGAGGGAGGACAAAACGAGATTGGCAGCGAGCTGGGCAACGCGCTGGGCATTATCCGTACCCGCGAATTGCAGGAGGCTTCCAAGATCACGAACATCCATCTGGAGAATCTCAGCCAGAAGATTGATGACCCCATTTTCGACTTCGGCTTTTCCAAAAGTCCGGACGAAACTTTGCATAAGTGGGGCGAGGATATTGCCTACGAAAGGCTGATCCGCAAAATCCGCACAATCAGACCGGATGTAGTGATTCCCGCATTTTTGAACGAACCTTCGACTCACGGCCATCATCGCGCTATTAATGTCATTACTGTCCGGGCATTCAAGGATGCCGCTGATCCAAACGTTTTCCCCGAGCAGCTGAAAGAAGGGCTGTCCCCGTGGCAGGTGAAAAAGCTGTATTTGCCTGCCCAGGAAAAAGACTACTCCGTCAGTGTTCCTGTCGGAGCGTATGACGAGATTTACGGCGCTTCGTATGTGCAACTGGGAGAAGAATCCCGCTTCATGCACAAAAGCCAAGGGATGGGCCGCCACTATGACGAAGGGCCGAGCTTTGGCTACTACAAGCTCGATCAGTCGATCGTCCAGACGAAAGCCAAGGAAGCTGACTTTTTTGAAGGCATCGCCTTCACTTTTGACGACCTGGCCAAAGAAACGGCAAGCCAGTCTGGCGGCGAAAAAGTAGCAAGCGAATTGAAGAAGCTGCAAAAGGATGCGGAAGAAGTGGTTGCCGCCTATCCGAGCTTTGCCGCTGTAGCCAAGGAAGCGCACGAGATGCTCGCTGACGTGCAGAAAGCGCAAAAAGACGTCCAATCGTCTTCGCTTCCCGAAGAAAGCAAAACCGATTTGCTCCATCGCCTGGATGTGAAGCAAGCGCAGTTGAACAAAGCCAGCGCGGAGGCACTGTCTCTGGTGACAAAAGTCAAACCGGAAACAAACGAGCTGGTCGCAGGCCAAACGACGAAGGTCACGGTGAGCGCGTACAACGGCGGTCAAGCCAAGGTGAGCGGCGTGAATCTGGCGCTGAACGTTCCGAAAGGCTGGCAGGCCAAAGCCCTGTCCACGACGAGCTTCTCTTCCCTGTCCTACAATCAGACAGTCAAGACTACTTTTGAAGTAACGGTTCCGTCTGATGCAAGTCTGTTCCAACCGTATGCTGCTCCGGCGATCACGGCTGACGTCAGCTACAGTTTTGCCGGATCAAAAGCAACCAGCCATGTCACGCCGGCAGATGCTGTTGCGGTGCTTCCGGCGTTCTCGATGTCGCTTGCTCCAAGCGCAACGGTGTTGAACACGCTGAAGTCGCAAGAACCGATCCCTGTCAAAGTCACTGTGAAAAACTACAATCCGGGTGCAGCGAAGACAAACGTGTCCTTGCAGGTGCCGGAAGGCTGGTCGGTGGAACCGAAAGCAGCGCCGCTTGCTTTTGCCGCCAAGGGAGAAACGAAGTCGGTAGCCTTTACGGTGAAAGCGTCGGCTTCCGTCAAGCCTGCACCGTACACGATTACGGCAGTGGCGTCCGGTGACGGAAAAGAAAGCCGCCATGGCGCGCAAGTCATTCGCTATCCGCACATCGGCACAACGTATTTCGTGCAGCCTGCAAGTCTTGCTGTCCAGGCGTTTGACCTGAAGGTGCCGGAAGGTTTGAAGGTGGGCTACGTGTCCAGCGGCTTTGACAACATCGATCAATATTTGACCCAGCTTGGCGTCAATGTGACCAACTTGACGGCAAAAGACATCGAGTCGGGCGATCTCGGCCAGTACGACACGATTGTTCTCGGCATTCGCGCCTACGGTTTCCGGCCGGAGCTTACCCAAAGCAATGCCCGTCTGCTGAAATACGTGGAGAACGGCGGCAATCTCGTCGTGCAATACCACAAACCGGAGGATAACTGGAAGAGCGAGCTGGCTCCTTATCCGATCAAAATCGGCACGCCGCTGATCCAATGGCGCGTCACCGATGAAGATTCGAGAGTGACCATGCTCGCACCGGATCACCCTCTGTTCAACGCACCGAACAAAATTACCGAGGAAGACTGGAACAACTGGATTCAGGACCGCTCCGCCTACAATCCGGCAGAGTGGGGCAAAGAGTATACCACACTGATTTCCAATGGCGATCCGGGTGAAAAAGAGTTCACAGGTACATTCCTCTCCGCCAAGTATGGCAAAGGAACGTACACGTACAGCTCGCTGGTCTGGTACCGGGAAATTCCGGCGCTCGTGCCTGGCGCGATCAGAATGTTCGTCAACATGGTCAGCTTGAAGCAGTAGAAAAGCCGGACAGGGCGCAGGGCTTGCCCGACGCGACGGCTCACGTTTTGCCTGGGAGCGAAGCGAGGCGATCTTGTTCGTTTGGGTCGCCTCCTTTGTCCCGGGAGTTATTTTGACTCTGCCAACGCCTGGACGAAAACAAACGAAGCAAACAATCACGAAACCATCGCTGAAACATGTGTAGCTGACGATTCGGCGTAAAAAGGAGATGCGAGTAGGATGGACTACAGGGAACGCATATTTTCGCAGGAGGGAGCCAGTTTCCCGGGAAAGACATACGTAGAGGCTGTGCTGGAGCCGGCATTTAATGAGGCGAAGCACCACCTGCTAAAGCCGATGATGGCAATCAACAAAGCGCATTTGATCATGCTGCGCGAACAGGAATTGATTACGGACGGCGAAGCCAAAGAGATTGCCCGCGCCCTTTGCGGGATCGAGATGGAAGAGCTGCGCCGCGCTACTTACACCGGGCAGTTTGAAGATTTGTTCTTTCAGGTAGAGAGCCGTTTGCTGGAATTGGCGCCAGATGTTGCAGGCAATTTGCACTTGGCACGCAGCCGCAATGACATGGGAATCACCATCTATCGCATGGTGCTGCGCGAAAAATTGCTGGTGACGATCGCATCTGCCCTCTATCTGAAAGAGCAATTGCTCCTCTTTGCGCAAGAGCACGCCGAGACAGTCATGATCGGCTATACGCATACCCAGCAGGCGCAGCCAACGACGATGGCCCATTACATGATGGCAGCAGCTGATCTTTTGAGCCGCGACATCAAGCGACTCATCCAGGCGTATCAGACGTGCAACCGTTCCCCGATGGGGGCAGCAGCTCTGACTACATCCGGTTTTGGCATCAGCCGGGAGCGGATGCGCGAATTGCTCGGATTTGACGAACTGGTGGAAAATTCATACGACGCCGTCTGCGGTGCCGACTATTTGGGCGAGGTAGCGACTGCCGTACAACTGGCAGCGATCGATTTGGGGCGCACGGTACAAGATATGCTGTTGTGGTGCACGCAGGAATTTGGCGCCCTGAAAGTCGCCAGTCCCTACGTTCAGATCAGCTCGATCATGCCGCAAAAGCGCAATCCGGTATCGTTCGAACACATGCGCTCGCTTTTGTCCAGCAGCGCTGGAAATGCCACGACTGTTTTGACGATGATGCACAATACGCCGTTTGGTGATATTGTCGATACAGAAGATGACATGCAGCCTTACGCTTGGAAGAGCATGGCTGTGCTGGAGCAGATGTACCGCCTGATGGCTTGCGTCGTCGGGACGATGGATGTCAACAAGGACGTCTTGCTGGAGCGGGCAAAAGCGAGCTTCGCTACGGTAACAGAGCTTGCCGATACGCTGGTGCGCACGGATCGCCTCTCGTTCCGCAAATCGCATCACATCGTAAGTCGGGTCGTAAAAGAAGCGATGAGCGCCGAGCTGGCGGCTAACCAGATCAGTCTGGAGCTGGTCAATCGCGCCGCAGTCGAAGTGATCGGCCGCGAATTGTCGATCACGGAAGAAGAGCTGCGCTTGGCGCTTGATCCTGTGCATTTTGTCATGATCCGCAAGCTGCCAGGCGGACCGAATCCGCAAGAAATCAACCGGATGATCACCGAGCGCCGAGCTGTTCTCGGGCAGGAAAGTGCGTGGGTCGCAAAGAAACAACAAGCCATTGCAGATGGCATGAACAGGCTGGATCAGATGATAGCTGAATGGAGCGTGGGGTAATGGCAGTGGTGCGGATACCTCTTCTGGCAGTGGACGGAGGGGGCACCAAATGCTTGGCGGTGCTCGTGGACCGAGCCGCAAGAGAAGTCGGCCAAGGCCGTTCCGGCTCTTGCAACTATCAAGGAATCGGCGAGGAAGCGGCCGCCCGCGAATTGATCGCAGCCATTCGGCAAGCGATGGCCGATGCGGTCAGCCGTGGAGCAGGGAAAGAGCTTGGCCTGGAACAGGCAGCGGGCGAGCTGGAATGGGAAATCGAATGCGCCGTGATCGGGATTGCAGGTCTGGATACAGAGCATGATCGGCGGGTGATCTCGCGGATGGTGAGCAAGGTGCTGTATCAGCTTGGCATCCGCGTCCAGCATTTGATCGTGGAAAACGACGGGTTTGCCGCCTTGCTCGGAGCGACGGGCGGCAAGCCGGGCATTCTCGTCATCGCCGGGACCGGCTCCATCGCCTTCGGAGTAAACGACGCGCAAGAAACAGCGCGTTCTGGAGGCTGGGGCCATCGGGTCGGTGACGAGGGGAGCGGATACTGGATCGGCAAGCAGGCGATCATGGCTGTCCTGCGGGCGGCAGACGGTCGCGGCGAGCCGACGCTTTTGCAAGATTTGCTGCTTCCGCATGCCGGACTGGAGCGTGTCGATGAACTGTTCAACTGGACGTACAGCGACTTTTATTCCGTGGAAAAAGTTGGGGAGCTGTCTCCGCTGGTCAGCCAGGCCGCACTGGCGGGCGATCAGGTAGCGACCCGGATTTTGCAAGTTGCCGGAGAAGAGCTGTTTGCGGCCGTTCGTGCCGTGATCGACGCTCTGGATATGAAGGAAAAACCGTTTCAAATGATCATGCAGGGCGGCGTCTTGCAAAACGACGATCGGGTGCGAACAATCGTCGTCGAGCGTGTCCAGCAGTATGCCGCCCAGGTGGTCATCGAGAAGGCGCAAAACGACCCGATCTACGGTGTCATAGCAAAAGGACTGGCGTATTTGGAGCGGCAGTCAGGCGGCAAGTGAGGTGCCCGAGATGAAAAAACTGATGGTAGTATTCCCCCACCCGGATGACGAGTCCTTCGCTTGCGGCGGCACCCTGGCCAAATGCAAGGCAGAGGGCAAAGAGACTTGCTATTTGTGCATCACATCTGGTTGCAAAGGGCGATCCGGACCATTTGAGATCGATTGCCGGGAAAAGCTGGCTCGCCACAGGGAGCAGGAGCTGACAAAAGCCGCGGAAGTGCTCGGCATCAAGCGGCTGGATTTGTTCCGCTATGCGGACGGATCTTTGCAGCATGCCGATCTGGCTGAGCTGACAGCCAAAATACGCGAGGCGATCGTGGAGTGGAAGCCGGATGTCGTCATCACGTTTCCGCCAGACGGCGTGACCGGACACCCCGATCATATCGTCACCTGCAAAGCGACCACGCTTGCGGTCGAACAAGCAGAAGCGCAACTTGCGGCGGATGAATATCCGGATTTGTACTATGTGTCGATCCCGCATTATTACGACCATTGCCCGGACAGTGGCCCGCAGCCTGCGGTTCCGATTACAGGCAAGGTAGACATCACAGACTACCGGACACAAAAAGGCGAAGCGCTGCGCGCCCACCAGAGCCAGGTGTATTCCGTCAACCGCGCTTATCCGGGCGTCATTGATGGCGACTTTACCGTGATTGGCTGCTATGAATACTACACGCTGGTGCGATCGGCGGGCAAGCCGATTGAGCCGCTGCGAGCGCCGAAAGGGATTCCGGTGATGGAGCTTTAACAAGAAAGAAGACTGATCCGCATGCATTTTGGTGGACAGTCTTTTTTTGCAGAAAGGAGAAGCATTCATGAACTTTTTTCTCACGCTCTTTTCCAAATACAAGTGCCTAGTTTATACGGCGTTCGGTCACGAGCGATATTTGCAAATCGTCCACAAGTTGTCCGCCCACGGGGTGAAGTTTCGGACTCGTTCGTACTCGTACGGTCGGAGTCACTTGGGAGCAGACAGCGCAGGGATGTTTCCGCGCGAGGATCGTACCCAGTACGATATTTACGTGAAAAAAGAAGACGAGCACACGGCGCATATGGCGATTCATTCCAAATGAAAAAAAACGGGGTTCGGAGCGTAATCTTCCGGCCGCTCTATACGAACCGATTTGCCATTCGATATAATGAAATGGGAAATTTATGAATGGAAAGAAAGCGAGGAGGTAACAGTCGTGTCCGTAGTCGAAACATTGAAAGAGAGAAGAGCCGTCCGCAACTATATTCCGAAAGAAGTCGAAACAGAGAAAATCCAGGCGCTGCTCGATTGCGCCGTTTTGGCCCCGAATGACCGTTTGCGCCAGCCGTGGCATTTTTACGTCATCAGAGGAGAGGCAAAGCAACGGTTTGAGGAAATCGCCAAGGCGTTTTTGCTGGAGCGTTTTCCGACCAAGCCGAATCTCGTCCAGGACTCTTTGGCTGTTTTGGAAAAAACACCGCTGGTCATCGTCGTCACATCGGATGTAATTCCGGGCGACGAGGCTTCATCGGAAGACAACGAATACGCTGTATGCTGCGCGATTCATTCCATGTGGCTCGCGGCGAAGGAGCTTGGACTTGGCATGGTTTGGCGCACGAGAGGAATCGGCTTGGTGCGCGACGAGCGCTTGCTGGAATTTCTCGGCTCGCCGGAAAACAAAAAGGTTGTAGGCACGCTGTTCATCGGCTACCCGGAAGCGGATGCGCCTGTGACAAACCGTGTGGCTGCGGAAGAGAAGACGACTTGGTTGGAATGAAAGGTTAGAAAACCTGAAAAGTTGCTTGTAAAGCAGCTTTTCAGGTTTTTTATTTTGACTTTAAAAGGGGCAATATCCGTTTTAAATTGATTTAATGGAGAAGGTTATCGAAATGAGGATAAAAGCTTGTGTATAGGTAAGGAATAATGTCGAGTTTTGTAAATCTGTAGTAATTGCAGAAAGTGAATATAGTTGGTTATAATGAAAGTGAAATTTACAAATATTGGGGTTTTTGTTTTTATGAGGAAAATATCATCGTTAGTTGCCATTCTTTTTGTGGTAAGTGCCTTCTCAATCCCAGCGTCTGGATCTCAGGGAAAAACAAATGCGAACGCTTTTTGGCCAGGAGGTGGATTTTCTAATAGTAAATATTCAAAATTAACATATTCAACTAGTAACGCTGTAGATAGACTTGGGTACTCTAGATATGTCGATGATGCTGTAAATGAATTTGATTCAATCAGTGATGCAAATATTGGATTTAGGAAATTATCAAGTGGTGACGGTGAAATGTTAAGTATAGTGATGGATGAAAAAAATTCTAGTGAGTATGCAAGAGATGCATTCGGGATTATGATCCCGTTTAAAATTGATCCCAAAACTACTAGCTATGAGCGCGCATCTAATTATGAAACATGGGCTTATGCAAAAATTTGGTTGAATGATTATATGATGAAACAGCACAAATTTACTTCGGATGAGCGCAATAAAACTACTATTCATGAAATTGGTCATGCCTTTGCTATGGAGCATCAGTATGATGGTGTGAAATCAGTCATGGTTTCAGGACAAATCAGCTATCCTGACCTTCAGCAATTAGATATATCGAACCTTCAATGGAAGTATTAATGAGGAGGATATAATAAAATGAATAAAAGGACTAAACTAACTATTGGAATAATTGCAATGGCTGCAGCAATTGTCGGAATTAATTACACATCTGGTACGCTTATGGCGAAAACGGAAGGAATGAAAGTATTTTCTTACCATGCCGATTATAAAGTTTATGAAGATATGGAAGAATTAGAGAGTCAATCCCCAATAATTGTAAATGCTAAATTTACCGGAGAAAGAGAAACGATTCTCGGAGATTCTGTCACCGATTTCATACCTTTTTCGAAATCAAAAGTTAAGATTAAAAAGGTTATGAAAGGCGATCTTGAGGAAGAGGACAATGTGCTGGTCTTCGAGCCAGCTGCAATAGATAGCGAGAAAAATGAGTTTGTTACGGTTGAAGGGTATAATTTAATGAGTGAAGAAGGAGAGTACACGTTGTTCTTACGAGATACTCCAAAAGAAAACTCCTACCAAATTGTCGGAATGTACCAAGGAAAGTACGATCACTCAATTAACGATAATGTTAAAAATCGTACGTTTATAACAGATTTTGAAGATGCAATATATGATGATGTAGCAAATGAAGAAATTATTGGGGATAATTTGAATCATTTTCAAAAATTAAAAGATAAAGTAGTTCAGAAGTATAATTGGGAATAAATAAAAAATAATCCGTTGGCTATGTACTCCAACGGATTTTGATTATCGTGAAGAGGTGAAATATTACATGAAAAAATTTTTATCAGGCTTTATTGTCGGAGGTGTGCTATTTACTTCCATAAGTGTTTTTGCTGAACCTCTGCATCAAATTGCTGTTAGTTTTAATATTAAGGATGTAATAGTTGACGGTCAAAAGCTTCCTCTTGCAAAGCAAGCATTAAATTATAATGGGACAACTTATGTTCCATTGAGGCCACTCGCTGAAAGTTTAGGCTACACAACGAAATGGAATCCCGAAAAGCAAAATGTAGAAGTAATGAAAGCAAAGATTACAAAATTGCTCAGTTCAGAGGAAATTAAACAGGCACTTAAAGACAACGGGTTACCGTTAAATCCTGCAAAACTATCGTACTTTCCATTGAATAAAAAAACACCGGAAAGTTATCAAATTGGTGAGATGGAGCATCTTCATATATACGTTTATGAATCTTATGAAGAGCGAGTAAGAGGGCGGTTGGAATTTGAAGTAATAAGAGAGAGAACAGATATGATCGTTCCGTTTATTTATGAGGTTGATAATGCCTTGATTTTTTATGTGCCTTTTAACACAGAATTAAATTTGCATAAAAAAGTAGACGCAGCAATAGCAAAGCTAAAAGATAAGAAAAGTTAACTACTTCGTTATATGAAACAACTGCGTCCCAGCTCAGGCCGCTCAATCATTACGCTTTCGACTGGCTGGTGGGTGCCAGGGAAAAGTACGTCGTCAAAGACTTCGAGAAAGTGCTTGAAACATATATTCAAAACTGGAAATGACAGAGGGAGTGTCCCGTGCAGAGCTTTCAAGAGCGGCGTTTTGCCAACGCAACGCTCACCCTGCATGGATGGCGCTCTTTTTTCCTTTCGTTAACCAAGTGTTTGAAGAATGACTTGTATCGTATTTTCCGCGAAAGAGCGTTGTGGACGAGCGTTCAAAAGGACGGTCAACCCGATCAACGAGACGATCAGCGATTGGGACACAGCGTTGGCGTCTATTGGCGGGGCGATTTCGCCTGATTTGATTCCGCGCTCGATCTGCCAGCGCGTGCGGAAAGCTTGGCCGGGCTGCCGCCTGCCTATACATGCGTCGGTCAGCTCGACGTATTCCGTGATGAGACGATTGACTACGTGACGCGTCTCGCGCAAGCGGGCGTAGACGTCGAATTTCAGTTGTATCCCGGCTGCTTCCACGTTTTTGAAGGGTTCGTCCCGCAGGCAGAAGTAAGCCAGCGCGCTGTTGAAAACTATGTGAATGCGATGGCAAGGGCGCTTAATCCGTAAGCGATAATCGACAGGATAGGGCTATCTGCTCCAGGTAATCTGACTTGGGGAGATGGCCTTTTCCCGTTGCTTTTCCGGCTACTACGTCCGAACAGCGCCTTTTTCAGTCTTTATGCAGCAGCTTCCCGATTTTCAAAGCAAGCTGAATTTGCAACAGCTCCTCCGAATTTTTTAAATCCATGTTCAGCAGTTCCTTAATCTTTTCAATCCGGTAAATAAACGTGTTGCGATGGATAAACATCGCTTTTGCCGCTTCGCTGACATTTTGGTTATGCAAAAAGTATTGGTCCAGCGTCACCATGAAGCTCGTGCCGAACTGTTGATCGTGCTCGTACAACTTGCCGAGCCGCTTGAGGAAAAAGTCTTCCAGCTCGCTGTCCTTGATGTTGGAATCGAGAAAATGATAGACCGAGTAGTCTTCAAAATGCGAGACATCGCCTTTGCTGTTGAAGCGCTGCATGAGCCGGATCGCTTCGTGCGCTTCGGAAAAGCTTTTGTGCAGCGAAGCAATCGTCTTGTAGGATCGGCCGATGCCGATGAAAAACAAAGTCTTCTTGATTTTCTCCGCAAGAGCGCTGTACAGCTCGCCAGCAAACTGCTTGGCTTCGCTGACGGAAATCAGCGGGCGATGCTCATGCTGCCCGAGCAAAATGATGATCCGGTTGTTGCGGTAAAAGCAAGTGACCTCTCCAGGCGCTTTGCCTGAGTAGTCGTAGACCAGATCTACGCATTTTTTGGCGATCCGGTCCAGCTCGTATTTGCGATCGACCATATCGGCCATCTCTTCCAGCTCGACAGGCTCGATGTTGATGACCATGCAGAAGTACGTGTAAGCCGAATTGAGTCCGTGCAGATCGCACAATGTCTGGATCGATTCAGCCGAGGTGATTTTGCCCGTCAAAAGATCGTCGAAAAAGTCCTGCCTAATCTTCAGCTTCACTTCCTCGATTTCCCGCGCCTTGATCCGCTCCAGCGCTACGATGGTAGAAGCTTGCTCCAGCACGATGTAGTCAAATTCGTTCAGCTCGCGAACCGTTTGCCAGACAACGATGTAGCCATAAATGTAGTTGGCGACGGCGACAGGCAAGATTCGGCATTTGACGTCCTGGTTTTTCGCGTGGTAAATCCGCTTGATCGATTTTTTGATCTGGCTGATATTTTTCGGGACAGAATCGGTAAACTCGCGGGTAAAAACAGGCCTGTTCTTGTTCAGCGTCAGGCAGGAGGCGAGCGGTATCGGATTCTCGGCGACTTCTGTCGCTTGCAGCAGATGCCAGTCCCGATCCAGGAACAGAACCGGATTGTTGATCGTCTCGGACAGCTCGGAGGAGATGCGGTCCAGGCCGCCGCCTTCCAGCGCGATCCGAAACAGCGCGTTGTGCATGTCCAGCGTCTTGCGGTTCAGCAAATCGTAACGTCCCGATGCTTTCTCGTTGATGATGGCGATTACTTTGGACAGCGTGTATTCAAAAGGCAGCGCCAAAAGCGGCAGGCCGTATTGGTTGGCGAGGTCGATCATGTTTTGCGGGATTTGATCAAAGTAACGCTGCATTTTGATGCACAGCCCCGAGCAGTTGATTTCTGCCAGTTCCTTGATGATTTTGTTTTGCAGTTCGGGATTGTCCTTGAAAATGTACCCGGTAGACAGCAAAAGCTCGTTGGAAGACAGCCAGTCGAAGGCATCCGGGTTCTCTATGATGTTGACGATGGATATGACATTGTCGATGCCTTGTTCTCCGGCAATGATCTTGATGCCTTCGATGGATTTGATCTGGAGCAAATCTTTTATGGTCAACATCCGGGATCACTCCTTCGTGTCGGGACAGAAGCTATTTATGCAATGTGCACAATGACCTTCGCGTTTTTTTAGTTTCGATACACAATGACGTTTTCATGCCCCCTGTCTAAAATAATGCTGTAAGACAGAAGGCTTGTCCAATTTTTTTGCGAGAAAAAACGGTGAACACCACGAGAAAATGGGAGGGCGACCATGACAGACCAAAGCGTAGTGCAGGCTTTTCTCGAAGCTGCCGCAGAGGGAAATATCGAGGCGCTGAAACAGCACCTGGAGCAAGGCGTCGACATCAATGCGCGAAACAGACAGAAGCGTACCGCTATTTTGACGGCTGCGATGCACGATCATTTGGATGCGGTTTCATTTTTGATCGAAGCTGGTGCGGATATCGATTTGCAGGATGAAACATGCTTCAACCCGTTTTTGTACGCTTGCATTCACAACAAACTGGAGCTTGTGCAAATGATGGTAAAAGCGGGCACAAACCTGGAACTTTTGACGCGTTTTGGCGGTGTCGGCCTGACGCCAGCTTGCGAAAAAGGCCATGTAGACATCGTGCGCGAGCTGCTTACCACGACAGATATCAATGTAAACCATACGAACTTCGTCGGCTGGACACCGCTTATCGAAGCGATCATTTTGGGCGATGGCGGCGAAAAACAGCAGACGATCATCAAGCTCTTGATCGAGCATGGCGTCAACGTGCAAATGGTGGATAAATACGGGGTCACACCGCTTGAGCTTGCCAGAAGAAAAGGCTACACCGAAATCGAACAAATTTTGCTCGCAGCAGGAGCGAAGTAACACAAGCTATGCGCATTCAGGCATTGTCTGGCGATGCGGATTTTTGCAAGAAGCTGGCAAGCTCCTCGTTTCACGGGTT
The DNA here is from genome assembly GCF_003521185.1 of Brevibacillus sp. Classification (NCBI taxonomy): domain Bacteria; kingdom Bacillati; phylum Bacillota; class Bacilli; order Caryophanales; family Paenibacillaceae; genus Brevibacillus; species Brevibacillus sp. The sequence goes on along the minus strand of NZ_DOTK01000009.1, from coordinate 53,401 downwards.
CGTGCACAGTGTTTTTGAGCGAACGATCAATCTGAAATGTCTCGACGACAATGAGCTGTACACGATTGCCTGCAACAAGCTGGACAATGGTCCTAACACACTGGTGATCGATCTGCCTTCCCTCTCTGGCATGGAGGTGGCGGAAGGCGATCCTGTTTACGGGAAAGGCGACGAGCTGATTGTCGGATCGGGCGTCTTCATCTGCATACGGCAAGCAACAAGGTGGGAAGCGCACTTGCCTTCCTATCCTTGTGACATAGACGTTTTGCGCGAAAATGTAGCGTTCATGAAGCAGTATGTGGACGCGAAGGGAAAAACGGGAGGCATGAAAATGTCTTCCCGCCCTGCCAGTTTGTTCGAAAGGGAGACGTCCCGCATGCTGAATGAGCGTGCCGAGGCGCTGTCAATCGAGCTGGCGAAGGGCAACAGCGAGTCAGCCAGCGAGCAGGCTGTCCGGCTTGTCGGACTGGGGCCGGGGCTGACGCCATCGGGAGACGATTTTTTGGTGGGATTGTGCATTGTATACAAGATGCAGAACATTCCCTGCTGTTTGTCATGCCGTTTTTTTGAAAAAGTGGTCGAGTCGTCCAGAGAGCTGACGAATGAAATCAGTTCCATCACGCTAAAAAAGGCAGCGAGCGGAAAAGTGAGGGAGTCGCTGGTCGACTTGCTTCGCTGCTTGACGCAAGGTTCGCGCGAAGAGCTGCTGCCAGCCCTAGAAAAAGTCGTGGGCATCGGTTCTTCTTCAGGCACCGATATGGCCCTGGGACTGATTTGCGGTTTGGAACGAAATCTAGAAGCCGGAGGGAATGTATGTCTACCAAAGTTGTAATCAAGCAAAGCACGTATTTTGATTCCGTGTCGCTGATGTCTTTGTCCACCAAAGCGAATCAGATTGAGGGCGTGGAACAGGCAGTGATTGCCATGGGTACGGAGATGAACAAGGAAGTGCTGAAAAACGTCGGCTTACTCACGCCGGAGCTGGAAGCGGCGAAAAGCAGCGACCTGATGATCGTCGTCAAGGCGGCGACAGAAGAGCTGGCCGAGAGCGCGTATGTGCAAATCGAAGAGCTGTTCACCAAGAAAAAAGGCGGCAGCAAAGGCGCGAGCGAGATCAAGTACCCGACTATCGATTCTGCTGCGGCGAGCATCCCCGAAGCGAATCTCGCCATCATTTCCGTCAATGGCGCTTTCGCGGCGAGAGAAGCGAGAAAAGCGTTGGAAAACGATCTGCACGTCATGCTGTTCAGCGACAACGTGAGCATCGAGGACGAGATTGCCCTGAAGCAATACGCGCATGAAAAAGGCTTGCTGATGATGGGGCCAGACTGCGGTACGGCGATCATCAACGGAGTTGCCCTGTGCTTTGGAAACGCGGTGCGCAAAGGCAGCATCGGCATCGTGGGCGCGTCGGGAACAGGCAGCCAGGAAGTGAGCGTGCGCATCCACGACTTCGGCGGCGGGATCACACAGCTGATCGGCACGGGCGGCCGCGATCTGAGCGAGCAAGTCGGCGGCATCATGATGATCGACGGCATCAAGGCGCTGGAAGCGGACGCGGCGACGAAAGTGATTGTGCTCATCTCCAAGCCGCCAGCCGCATCGGTTCAGGAAAAAGTGCTGGCGCAGGTGAAAAACTGCACGAAGCCAGTAGTCGTCTACTTCATCGGCGGAGACGAAGAAGCCGTGGTGGCGGCAGGCGGCCATTTTGCCAAAACAACCAAAGAAGCGGCGCTCAAAGCAGTCGTGCTCGCAGGGGCCAATGAAGACGAGATCAACAAACGCGCCCTCAACTGGCCGCTGATCGAAGAAGTGCGCGCGAAGCTTGCGCCTGAGCAAAAATACGTTCGCGGCCTGTTCTGCGGCGGCACTCTTTGCGATGAAGCGATGTATCTCGCCATGGAAACGTTCGCGGACGTCTACAGCAACATCCAGAAAAATCCCGACTACAAGCTGAAAAACATTCATGAAAGCAAAGCGCACACGTACCTCGACATGGGCGATGACGACTTCACAAACGGCAAGCCGCACCCGATGATCGACCCGTCCTTGCGCATCGCCAGATTTTTGCAGGAAGCGAAAGATCCGTCTGTCGGCGTCATCCTGATGGACTTCATTCTCGGCTTCGGCTCGCACGAAGACCCTGTCGGCGTAATGCTGCCAGCGATTGTGGAGGCAAAAACGCAAGCGGCAAAAGCAGGCAGACATCTGGAGATTCTCGGCTACGTAATGGGAACCGACCTGGATACGCCGAACTTCGACGAGCAAGTGAAAAAGCTGATGGACGCAGGCGTGACGATTGCCAGCAGCAGCACAAACGCTGGACTTCTGGCCAGAGAATTTGTAGTGAAAGGGGCATAAACATGAGCAAAATCAACGAGCTGTTCGCCGGGAACATCCATGCGATCAACGTAGGGATCGAATTTTTCAAAGACGATATCATCAAGCAAAATGCGAATGCCACGCACCTGGAGTGGAAACCGCCAGGCGGCGGCAAGCCTGAACTGATCCGTGCGCTCGACAGACTGGAGAACGCGGCGCTGGCAGACAAAATCGCGGCGGCCAACAAGCTGGCAGTGGAGCGCATTATCAACTCGCAGCCGATGCTCGTCGGGTTTGACCAGGCCATCAACGTCGTGCCGGGCATGACCAAAACGACGATTTTGCACGCAGGACCTCCGATCACTTGGGACAAAATGTGCGGTGCGATGAAAGGTGCCGTAACCGGGGCGATCGTTTTCGAAGGTTTGGCAAAAGACATCGAGGAAGCAGAGCAAGTAGCCGCTTCCGGCGCAATTACTTTCTCTCCTTGCCACGAGCACAATTGCGTAGGCTCCATGGCTGGTGTCACTTCTGCTTCGATGTTCATGCACGTAGTGAAAAACAAAACGTACGGCAATGTCGCTTACACAAACATGAGCGAGCAAATGGCAAAAATTTTGCGCATGGGTGCCAATGACGAGAGCGTCATCACGCGCCTGAACTGGATGCGCGACGTACTCGGGCCGATGCTGCGCGACGCGATGAAGATCGCAGGCGAAATCGATTTGCGCCTCATGCTGGCACAGGCTCTCCATATGGGCGACGAGTGCCACAACCGCAACAACGCCGGGACAAGCCTGCTGATTCAAGCGCTGACCCCGCATATTTTGCAGACTGACTTCACGACCGAGCAAAAACGCGAAGTATTTGAATTTGTGGCAAGCAGCGACTATTTCTCCGGCCCGACGTGGATGGCTTTGTGCAAATGCGCGCTGGATGCGGCGCACGGAATCGAAAACAGCACGATTGTCACGACAATGGCGCGCAATGGTGTCGAGTTTGGCATTCGCGTGAGCGGCATGGCAGGCAACACCTGGTTTACTGGTCCTGCCCAAAAAGTGATCGGTCCGATGTTCGCAGGCTACAAGCCGGAAGACTCCGGTCTCGATATTGGAGACAGCGCGATTACGGAGACATACGGAATCGGCGGCTTCGCCATGGCTGCTGCTCCCGCAATCGTAGCGCTCGTAGGGGGAACGGTTGAGGAAGCGATCGGTTTTTCTACCACGATGAAAGAAATCACGACAGCGGAAAATCCGAATGTGACGATCCCGCTCCTGGACTTCCAAGGGGTAGCTACCGGAATCGACATTCGCCAAGTCATCCAAACAGGCATCCTGCCAGTCATCAATACGGCGATTGCCCACAAAGACGCCGGCATCGGCATGATCGGCGCGGGTATCACGTATCCGCCGATGGAAGCTTTTGAAAAAGCTCTCCTGGCTTTGACGGAGAGCATCAGTTAAGAATGTTTTTGGCCACTGGGCGCAGGAAAGCGGTTTGCGTTCGCGGCGCGGCAGCAAGGGAGTTAGCGCCGTGAACGGCTTTCCCGCGTGAAGCTTCCTCTCGACTGGCTATGTGCTGAACGGTCATTCGGCCGCGAAGTACGGCGTGCCTTTTGCCAAGCTGCTCCGCGACTCATTTGGTGTAGACGCAATAGGCAAAATGGACAATCCGTTTGCTGTCATTGTGCTGATCTTGGCTTTGCATGTCGGGGCGATCGGCTTTGTTGTTTTTGGAAATTTGTTGCCGGCAGGCCTGCAAATGACAGCGCTTTTCCCTAAATGGTTTACCGTCTAAGGAAAGCTGACGACCTTGGCAATCGAACATCATGACGTTTTGCAAAAAGAAAAGGAGGTTTACCAATGGGAGAACTTGTTATTGTTGCTATCGGTGGCAACTCATTGGTGAGAGATAACGGTCGCGATTCGATCGCGGATCAATACGAAGCGGTGTGCGAAACCGCGATCAACATTGCCGACATGGTCCAGCAAGGCTTTCAGGTTGTCGTTACACACGGGAACGGCCCGCAGGTCGGCTTTGCGATGCGACGCTGCGAGATTGCCCATGAAGTGTCGGGAATGCCGACGATTCCGCTCGTCAACTGCGTGGCAGACACGCAAGGCGGCATCGGCTATCAAATCCAGCAGGCGCTCACCAACGAGTTCGCCAAACGCGGGATTGCCAAAAAAGTGGCGAGTATCATCACGCAGGTAGAAGTCAGCAAAGAAGACCCGAACTTCCGAAATCCGACGAAGCCAGTCGGCTCCTTTTTTACGCTGGAGCAGGCGGAAGCGATGAAAGCGGAGCATCCGGACTGGGTGTTCATCGAGGATTCCGGTCGCGGCTACAGAAGAGTGGTTCCATCGCCGAAGCCCATCGATATCTTGGAAAAAGCAGCGATCCGCTCGCTGATCGAAGCCGGATACGTGGTAATCGCGGCAGGCGGTGGCGGCATTCCGGTCATCAAGACGGGGGAAAATACGTACGACGGCATCGACGCCGTGATCGACAAAGATTTTGCCACAAGCCTGTTGGCTGAACAAATCGACGCGCAAACGCTGATTATTACGACGGGCGTTCCGCAAGTGTGCATCCATTTTGGCAAGCCGGAGCAAAAGGCGCTTGAGCAAATCACGATAGAAGAAACGAAGCAGTATGTGCAGGAAGAGCATTTTGCCAAAGGCAGCATGCTGCCGAAAATCGAGGCGAGCCTGAGCTTTTTGGGGCATCGCGGGTCGAGGGTCATCATCACCAGCCCGGAGAGCTTAAAAGACGCGATCGTCGGCAAAGCAGGCACGCACATCGTCAAACAATAGCCCGATGAAGAAGGACGCATGACCGTGGATTACATGAAACTGGCCGTAGAGAAAACCATCGAAGGGATGGAAAACAAAAGTGGCGGGCCGTTCGGAGCGGCTGTCGTGCGCGGCGACGGCCGTTCTGTCCTTGTTTGGCATCATCCACTCGCCAACGGTCAGCTTCGCCCTTGATTCGTCCATGCAGTTCGTCTACTCGTACTTGATGGTTGCAGCGATTTTTGTCGGCAAATACATGATGGACAAAAACGCGCCGCTGGCTAAGCTGCAAGAAAAAGACGCGAAGGCATAAGCTGGTTGCGTTGCGAAAAAGAAAAGCTGTGATCCGAAACGGGGTCACAGCTTTTTGTTGTTTGCCTGCAAGCGACTGATTTCTTGTTTCCGGCAACCATGTTTCTATCGGGGCAAGGGCGAGAGCGTGGCTTTTGGGGGAGAAGATGACTTGTCCTCTTGGCATGGAAATTTTGTAGAAATCGGAGAAGTAATTAATCACTGAAAACGGCGAAAAACGCACGAAAATGAAAATTCGGACGTTAGTCACATAATGTTTATATCGAGGCGATTTTCGACTGCACGTTGGTGACACTCTTTATGCGAACAATGCTGCTGCTTACAAGACTATCAAGCTAGTCGAAACTTCCTTGAAGTAATTTGGCCAGAAGCTGTTTATTTGTGGGCCTTATTTCAATCATCGCTTCTCTTCTGTTATTTTTGTTATAATTAACGAGAGAGAAGCTAACCTCTTCTCTCTCAAGCTGTTTTATACTTTTTCGCGATGGGAATCCGACTATATATCGGGTTCTTCTTTTTGTTTCTCATCGTCGTTGTTTGCAAGGCTACATTTACAAAGTCTCTGATTTTGATACTTGGCACAAGCAGTGTCACTATAAGAGATATCGCCCTATTCAACATGGACATTACTGAAATATGTTCCCTTGAATCATTTGCAAAAGTCCAAGACGCATGCATTGCTTGCTATCTTCTTGAGGCATGCGGATGAACCAAGAAAGCTTTTCTATTGTTGGCTCAAACAGTTTCAACAAGGTTACAATGGCTTGATCGTTTCCTTTTTGCGCCTCGTGCACTAATGCGCAAAATTCTTGTTCGGATATTTCTGCTAGAGGTGTTAGCATGAACTCTCTCCTTTTTCTATAAATTTCCTTTTGCCATACCCTAGGACAAGATTCACTTTAGGCAGATATTTTTTGACGGAGTGCTTGTAGATACTTTGTTTTACACACGTTTACTCGTTTCTGTGAAATCTGCAGATGTTTCGCAACTTCTTTTTCCGGAATTCCTTCGATCACCACTTTTTGAATGATGTACCGTCCACGCTCGGGAAGTGATTGAAGCAATTCTTCCACAAATAAATTGGAGTCGACGGTGTTCATTTCGTCCTTTGACCATACATCTTCCAGGGCACTTTCACGACGATAAACCTTTTTTGCTTGGTACTGCAACCGCCATGCAATGCGTTGCAATTGTTTTGAAAAAGTTTCCTTTAACGACAGATTTTCCATTAAATCCCAACCTTTCAAATTTTATTGATTTTTGAATAGGAACGTATGTTTCTATTTTACCAAATATATACCTTCTTGGATCAGTTTTTTACAAAATAACCATAAAATTGTTTGTAGATTTTATTGCTTTATATAAAGTAATAATTTTAGGCTGTTACCATTTGAAGATAATATGGCAGAACACCTCTTCCGAAGCAAAGGCTGTCACAAGCCCGGAGAGTTGTGTGAGTTGGAAACGGAGAATGGCAAACGGAAGAGATTGCTTGGGGAAAAAGATTTGTGATCGCAATTCTTTGTGAGTTTGTAAAAAAAGTATAACGGACACTTCTTTCTCCTCGTGAATCTCATTGACGCCTGTGATCGAGTAATCGTGGACTAACCATATTAGTCTGACGCGCGAAGGAGAATATGCTACTCTGATTCTTCAATGCGCTTTGTGGAAATGGCAGCAATACGCCCATGGGGATCGCCTTTGTTACGGTCCAAGGTTTATTAGCCATGCCTTCGAAGAACTCTGTCTGCGCTTTCGAACACCAAAGCACACAAAGCCTTTCTTCAACTTAGTGGTCAGGTAGAGCGGGAAAAGTCTACGTTCAAGAATGCTCCTTGACGATAGACTTTTCCCGCTCTACACTCACAAGTTGTTGAAGAAAAAAGGAATCAAACGATAATGCGAAAATAAGGGAGAACGATTTTAACTTTAATGGGTCGGACCACTTTCTAATAATTATTAAATTTCCCGATATGGTACCTGCAGTTGCCATCAGGACGAAAATCACAACATTCAGCGTGTTATACACAATTATTTCTCCTTTATTTGCAACTTTTTCACGCTTGAAAACGTAATATATTTGTATATAAAGAAAAAAAAGGAAATGCGAGGTGCTTTTACTTGAGAAACTTATTCATGGTTAGTTTAATGACGATTTTACTGCTTATGGGATGTAGTTCAAATCCTGTGCCAACGAAAGATCAAGTTTTAGAAATCATATCCGCATATAATAAAGCAAAATATGAATTGAATGACAAAGATCTATCTATTCAAGACAAGCAAGAATTATACCCGGTAATCAACGATAGAGCCAAACCATATTTAACAGAAGATAATTACAAAACCTTCACTGCTAATAGAGAGGGATGGGTTACAGTTGAAGAAGCTAAGCTTAATCAGATAGTAAAAGTCAAAGATATTACAATTGATAAGATCGTAGAAACAGATGATAAAAAAGCAATTAACGTAGATTACAAATTAACAATTTCGATATCTGCAAAGGAAGATACAACTCAAACAAAAGACCATTCGTTTGCAGCACAAGTGACTATAACAAAGGAAAACGATTCATTGAAAATAAGTCGACACTGGGAGTCGCTTAATGCGGGAGACTTAGGATTATAAAACTAGGGAGGGGTTTCCCCCTCCCTAGTTTTCATTTTAGGATTTATAGAATCTGTATCCTTCCAGAGTTGAGGCATTTGTTGTTCGGATACGTTTTGGATTGATATAAAAGACAGCAAAAGTATCATCTACACCAATGCCGTTGATATACTCACTTGGAATGTATTCCCCGATTCGTCCACCAATTTCTGGACGTCCTACACAAGTAAAGTAATCACCACATTTACATTTGTAATATTGCCAACTGTGTGCAACCAATTCTTCCGTCTTTTCATCTTTAAGATGTGCAAAGCCTTTTGTATACATCTTGTGATTTCCATACTGTACGCATGGTCCTGTTCCCATGTTAAAATTCTCCTTTTTGTTTAAATAGTGATAAACGACTTTCTGACCGGTCTTATCTTGTCGCTTTCACTAACTAGGAAAAATAAAGAGGAGGATAATACCCCCTTTTTCAAAAAATTTTTCCATCACCAACTGATTTTCTTGCTTGTGTAAATTGGATAAAATTGAAATTTGTTTAGTGTCCAAAATCGATTCAGATGTTTAATTACATAGAATAAATTATCGGGACTTATTTTGAGGTTGTATCTGCTTTAAACTTTTTAAGACTTTTGTACTGTACTTTTTTGGCTTTTTTCCTCTTTTGACTTTCTTCTTTTGTTGATCTTTAAGGCGCCTGGCATTTATGTGTAGAGCATATTAACAAAAGATGACTCGAAAATTGGTAATGATTCTTTAACTTCACTGCCACAATTTATCGAATTATAGTAAAATTAGGACATGATTTCGATGACCACGTCCTAAGTGCAAAAGGTCTGGACATCTTGCAGGCACAACTAAAAAAGAAACGCATAAAGGGCGTATACTTGGAATGAATTTTTCTGCAAAAACGATCAAAACCGATGGCAGACAAAGGAGCGAAAAACATGAAAAAGATCGGATTAATCGGCGGCATGAGCTGGGAGTCTTCTCACGTGTACTATCGACTGATCAACGAAGCTGTAAAAGAACGACTGGGTGGGCTGCATTCCGCCAAAAGCATCATGTATTCCGTTGATTTTGCCGAAATCGCAGACATGCAGAGCGATGGTCGCTGGGACGAGGCGGGAGAGCAGATGGCAGAAGCAGCGCGGAGTTTGGAGGCGGCAGGTGCCGATCTGATCGTTCTGTGCACCAATACGATGCACAAGCTGGCGTCTTATATCGAGGACGCGACGAAGCTGCCCTTTTTGCACATTGCCGATGCGGCGGGAAAAGCGATAACCGCGCAAGGAATCAAGCGGGTCGCCCTGCTTGCTACCCGCTTTACGATGGAAGAATCTTTTTACACGGATCGTCTGCGCGAGCTTCACGGCATTGAAGTGCTCATACCTGATGAGCAGGAACGAAAAATCGTGCATGACGTCATTTACCAAGAGCTGTGCCGGGGAATCATTCGTGAGGAATCAAAGAGCGAGTATATGAAAATCATCAACCGTCTCATCAGCGAAGGAGCAGAAGGTGTCATTCTCGGCTGTACAGAGGTCGGCTTGCTGATTTCGGCCAACGATTGCGAGGTTCCCGTTTTTGATACATCGCTCATTCATGCGCAGGCAGCGGTAGAAGCGGCTTTGCTGAAAGCGGGCGAGTAAGCATGAATCCTTTTGCACAGACCCCGAAACCGCCTTACTACGCCGTCATCTTTTCCTCCCAGCGAACAGAGGGAGATCAAGGGTACGGGGAGATGGCGGACCGGATGGTGGAGCTGGCTGCGGAGCAACCCGGGTACCTGGGGGTAGAGAGCGTCCGCGACGAATCCGGCTTCGGGATTACTGTTTCCTACTGGGCCTCGCTGGAAGCGATTCGCGAATGGAAGCGGAACGAGGAACACCGGGTGGCGCAGGAAAAAGGAAGACAGATGTGGTACGGCCATTACATCACGCGCATTTGCAAGGTAGAGCGCGACTACAGCTTGTAAGTGCAAACAAAACGGTCATGACCGTTTGATTGACCGCAAGCGCAAGCGGCCACAGCCCATGTCATGAAAAACATCGAGACATTTTTCACAGAAAAAAGAAGGCTCCGTTTCTCTTTGCCTGGTGGCATGGAGGAGCGGGGCTATTTATTTTGCAGCCAGCGTTTTTAGGGGGACCTCTCTTTTGAGCGACCGGAAGACGTGTTGAAAATCCAGCTCGCCTGCCACTTGCGCGAGACATTCGTCAACCAGGCGAGAGCAGGAAAAGAATTACACAACTAAAACAAACAAAAACCACTTAAAAACAATTCCTTTACGCTGGATTCACATCCACTTAATATTAGGCCCGTAAGATGGGACGTGAGGTCAGGAAATGAATATTCCACACAGGGGAGAGATTCTCAATGAGAAAGTGGCATTATCCTTTACTTGCGTCCTTTTTGTCGATCGCCTTTTTGGCTGGATGCGGACAAGCTCCACAGTCCCAAGCAAACACACAAGGAGCGGGGGCAAGTCAGGCGGGCCAACAGCAAGCTGCTTCGGGAGCGATTACCGTTTATACCGCGCTGGAGGACGACCAGATCAAAACGTACTTGGAATCGTTCAAAGCGAAGTACCCGGATGTGAAGGTCAACATCGTGCGTGATTCGACCGGAATCATCACGGCAAAGCTGTTGGCGGAAAAAGACAATCCGCAAGCAGACGTCGTCTGGGGTACAGCGGCGACAAGCCTTTTGGTACTGGAACAGCAAGGAATGCTGGAAGGCTATTCGCCAAAAGGAATCGAGCGTGTCTCCCCTGAGTTCAAAGATACGAAAGAGCCTGCCAGCTGGGTAGGGATTGACGCCTGGGAAACGGCGATTGCCGTCAACACCAAAGAGCTGGAAAAGCGCAACTTGCCGATCCCCCGCACTTATGAAGATTTGATCAAACCGGAGTACAAAGGCTTGATCGTCATGCCGAACCCGGCTTCGTCCGGCACAGGACTGTTGACCGTCAACGGGATCATGCAGCTCAAAGGCGAGCAGGAAGGCTGGGCTTACCTCGACAAGCTGCACGAGAACATGGCGATTTACACGCATTCCGGCTCGAAGCCAGCGAAAATGGCGGCGTCGGGTGAGTATCCGATCGGCATTTCCTTCGGCTACCGTTCCATTACCGAGAAGAAAAAAGGCGCTCCCGTGGAAGTCGTTTTCCCGACAGAAGGCTCCGGCTGGGACGTGGAAGCGAACGGCTTGATCAAAAAAGCGCAAATCAAACCAGAGGCCAAACTGTTCCTCGACTGGGCAATCACGGATGAAGCGATGAAAGCCTACAACCAGAACTATGCCATCGTCAGCGTGAAGCAGGACGGCGCGCCACTGCCAGAAGGCTATTCCGTAGACCCGATCTCGCAGCTGGTCAAGCTCGACCTGAAAAAAGCGGCGGAAAACCGCGACAAAGTTTTGGCTGAGTGGGAAAAACGCTACGCGACCAAAAGCGAACCCAAGTAAGCAGCGAGGAGAACAGCATGACACCATCCTATCTATCCATTCAAGGGGTCAGTAAACGTTTCGGTTTGTTTGCCGCTCTGGAGCACATCTCCATCGATATCGACAAAAATGAATTTGTCTGTCTGCTCGGCCCCAGCGGCTGCGGCAAAACGACATTACTGAGAATGCTGGCAGGATTGGAGCAACCGACAACAGGCCGGATGATCGTGGACGGCAGGGAGATTACCTCTCTGCCTCCGGCCAAACGCAACATCGCGATGATGTTCCAGTCTTATGCGTTGTTTCCCAATTTGACTGCGGCGCAAAATATCGCCTTTGGGCTAGAGGAGAAAAAGCTGGGCAAAAAAGCGATTGCCGCCAAAGTAGAAGAGGCGCTGGACATGGTGGATTTGTCTCATGCCGCCGCCAAATATCCCGGACAGCTCTCGGGCGGCCAACAACAGCGGATTGCCTTGGCGCGGGCTATTGCGCTGTCGCCTGATGTGCTGCTGTTGGACGAGCCGTTGTCCGCGCTGGACGCAAAAGTAAGGCAAAAGCTGCGTCGGGAGATTCGCCGTTTGCATGAACAATACGGAATGACTACGGTCATGGTCACGCACGATCAGGAGGAAGCGCTGACCATGGCAGACAAGATCGTCGTGATGAATCACGGCGAGGTCGTGCAGGTGGGTACGCCGGAAGAAGTGTACAACAAGCCTGCCAACCCGTTCGTCGCCGATTTTATCGGAGCGATCAACTTTTTTGCTCCCGATCACTTTGAGCACAAGCAAGCAGACAACCAGCGATTGTTCGCCATCCGTCCCGAGCATGTGCGGCTTTTGCCGGACGAATCGGAGTGCGGCATCCCGGCAGTCATTTCCGAGATGGAGTTTCGCGGTTCCTTTTACCGGATGTTTCTCGCCTGGGAAGAGAGCGGTCAGAGCGCGACTGACGTGCTGACGCTCGATCTGTTGGCGACCCAGGCCCGCAAGCTGGGGCTTGTGCGCGGGCAAAAAGTGTGGCTGGAGTTCCCGCTGGAAAATCTGCTTTGTTTTGAGCAGGCAGACGCCAGCGCAGGACGGGGGTGAGCGCAATGAACGGAGTTGTTACCGCGCCAAAAGGCAAGGCGGGGCAAAAGTGGCTGATGGTGCTCGTCGTGGCCGGGCTGTCTGCCAGCGTGCTGCTGCCGCTCATCCAATTGTTTTCCAAAGCGTTTTACGACAAAAATGGCCTGTTCGTCGGCTTGGATAACTTCATCACCTACTTTTCCACTCCAGCGCTGTCGCAGTCGCTTCACAACACGCTGTATATTTCCTCCATGACTACGGCAATCGCCGTTTCACTCGCCTTTTTGTTCGCCTATGCCCTGACGCGCAGCGGCATCCGGGGAAAAGGCTTCTACCGGGCGGTCGCGCTGCTTCCGCTGTTCGCACCGACGATGATGCACGGGATTGCCTTGACGTATTTGTTCGGCAATCAGGGGCTGGTGACGACGGGGATTTTCGGCTTGCTGCCGTTTCGGTGGGACGTGGATCTGTACGGGCCAGTCGGGATCGTTTTGGCGGAAATCGTCTACGTGTTTCCGCAGGCGTACCTGATTTTGGCTGTCTCGCTCGCCTTTGCCGACTACCAGCTATACGAAGCGGCGGATACGCTCGGCGCCGGACATGTGCGCAAATTGATGACGGTCACGCTTCCCGGCGTCAAATACGGGATCGTCAGCGCCTGCTTCGTCTGCTTCACGCTTTCGTTTACCGACTTCGGGGCGCCAAAAGTAGTGGGCGGACAGTTTTCCGTGCTGGCCACCGATATTTACAAGCAAGTCATCGGGCAGCAAAACATGACGATGGGAGCTACCGTGGGACTGCTGCTGATCATCCCGGCGCTCGTGGCGTTTATCGTGGACAGAATCGTGGAGCGCAAGCAGCATGCAGCCGTCACAGCCAAGTCCAAAGAGTACCGGATCAAGGCAAATGGCTGGCGCGACCTGTTTTATACGGTTGTTTGCCTGGGCGTCAGCGGATTTTTGCTCTTGCTGATGGCGACAGTGGTGTTGGCTTCCTTCATTCAGGTGTGGCCGTACAATCTCGACTTCAGTATGGTTCACTACGATTTTTCCAATGTCGCAGGCGAAGGCATCGAACCGTTGTGGAACAGCATTGTCGTCGCTGTATTGACGGCGGTGATCGGTACATGCGTGACGTTTGTCGCCGCGTATGCGATTGAAAAGTCGCAGGTGTGGAAGGGGCTGCGCCAGGCAGGGTATTTCCTGTCGATTCTTCCTTTGGCGCTTCCCGGACTTGTGATTGGCCTGGCCTACATTTTCTTTTTCAACAATCCGGCCAACCCGCTGCACGGTCTGTACGGCTCGCTCTGGATTTTGATTTTGGCCAACGTCATTCACTTTTTCGCGGTAGGCTTCATCACGGCAACAACCGCGCTGAAAAAGCTCGATCCCGAGTTCGAGCAGGCAGCCGAGTCGATGGGCATCGGGCAAATGAAGCTGTTTTGGCGGGTGACCGTTCCGGTTTGCATGCCTGCGATCATCGAAATGCTCGTGTACTTTTTCATCAACGCGATGGTGACGATCTCGGCGGTCGTGTTTTTGTACGCAGCGGATTTCAAGCTGGCGTCCGTCTCCATCGTCAATATGGATGACGCGGGCGATATTGCCCCGGCGGCAGCCATGTCGGTATTGATTGTCGTCCTCAACATCATCGCCCGTGCAGGCGCGGAGTGGATCAGCGCGAGACTGCGCAAGCGCACGGCAAGAACAGAGCAGGAGAAAGGACAGGTGGCATAAATGAAAGCAGTCATTTTCGATTGGGCAGGCACGATGGTGGATTACGGGTGCTTTGCGCCGTTGGCAGTGTTTTTGCAAGTGTTTGAGAAAAGAGGGATTGAACTGACGGCAGCAGAGGCACGCGAGCCGATGGGGATGCTGAAGCGCGATCATATTGCGGCGCTGTGCCGGATGGAGAGGGTCGCTGAATTGTGGAAAGAAAAATTCGGCCGCTATCCGAACGAGGCAGATGTAGACGACTTGTACGCTGATTTCGAGCCGATGCTGATGGCGACGCTGCACGATTACGCGACTCCTGTGCCGGGAGCGCTTGCGCTGGTGGCGCGGCTGCGCGAGCGGGGAATCAAGATCGGCTCGACTACAGGCTATACGCGGGAAATGATGAACGTCGTCGCCGCAGCGGCGAAAGAGCAAGGCTACGAGCCGGATTGCCTCGTGACGCCAAGCGAAGTGCCCGCAGGCAGACCGTATCCGTGGATGTGCTATCAAAATGCGATCCAGCTCGATGTGTATCCGTTTGGCGAAATGGTCAAAGTAGGCGACACGACGAGCGATATGCAGGAAGGCAGAAATGCGGGCATGTGGACCGTAGGCGTCCTCAAGGGCGGAAGCGAGCTTGGCTTGTTGCAGCAGGAAGTAGCGAACATGCCAGCGGACGAGCTGGAAGAGCGGCTTGCAAGCGCTGCCGCCAGATTGCAGGCAGCAGGAGCGCACTATGTAATCGAAGAAATCGGACGGCTGGATGACGTGTTAGCGAAAATCGAGCTGCGCCTGAAGGCGGGAGAGCGTCCGTAACGGCAAAAGGTTCCAGCAGGCACGAAAGACAGAAAGGATGAGAAGCATGACGCAAACAACGACAACCGACAACCCGTATTTGCTTTTGACGCCAGGGCCATTGTCTACCTCGCGAACCGTGCGGGAAGCGATGATGCGCGACTGGTGCACATGGGATCGCGACTACAACGAGCTTGTGCAGTCTACGCGTCAAAAGCTGGTCGGATTGGCAACCACGCAGACGGATGATTATACAAGTGTACTTATGCAAGGCAGCGGCAGCTTTTGTGTCGAGGCGGTCATCAGCAGCGTGATTCCAAAAGCGGGCAAGCTGCTGGTGCTGACAAACGGAGCGTACGGCGACCGGATCGTCCAGATGGCGCAAGTGCATGGCATTCATACAACGGTGATCGATTTTGGCGAGCTGGCCCAGGTGGAGGCTCGCGCAGTCGAACAGACGCTGGCAGCAGATGGCGCGATTACGCATGTGGCTGTCGTTCACTCGGAGACGACGACAGGCATGCTCAATCCGATTGCCGAGATTGGAGCGGCGGTTAAAAAATACGGCAAGGTGTACATCGTCGACGCCATGAGCAGCTTTGGCGGCATTCCGCTCGACGTGGCAGAGCTGTCGATCGACTTTTTGATTTCCAGCGCCAACAAGTGCATTCAAGGCGTACCGGGCTTCGGCTTCGTCATCGCGAAGACGTCCGAGCTGCACAAATGCGCTGGCGTGGCCCGCACGCTGTCCCTCGATCTGTACGACCAGTGGAAAACGATGGAGGAGCAAAACGGCAAGTGGCGCTATACTTCCCCTACGCACGTAGTCCGGGCCTTTTACCAGGCGTTGCTTGAGCTGGAGCAAGAAGGCGGAGTAGCGAAAAGATACGAGCGCTACAAGCAAAATCAGGCGATTCTCTCAGAGGGCATGGAGCGTCTCGGGCTGCGCGTTCTGTTGCCAAAAGAATCCCAGTCTCCGTTCATCACTTCCTTTTACTATCCGGAGGTGGAGTCGTTCTCTTTTGCAGAGCTGTACGAGCGATTGAAGCAGGCGGGCTTCGTCATCTATCCGGGAAAGATATCGCAAGCAAATACGTTTCGCATCGGCAATATCGGCGAAGTGTACCCGGCGGATATGGAGCGGTTGCTGACAGCAGTGGAAGCAAACCGATTTTGGCTGTAGACGATTTTTTTTGACCCGAAAACCAACGAAATCAACAATAATCCAACAGGACAATCCTTGATTGTCGCGGCAAATACCACTACAATTCAAGAGAGGGGAAAAAACGGAATAAAATGGTTGTTGTTTCCTTCTCAAGCTGACAGCAGGTGCAAACGGCAAGATTCACGTCAGGAATGGGACGGCAGCGATGGTCAGCCGCCCATCTGGCTTCAAGTACGTAAATAGGGGGACAAGACCGGTGTCGTTGTTCGGGGAAGAGCGTAAGCAGATCATATTGCAGTTGGTCAATTCGAATGGCAAGGTAAGGACAAACGAGCTGGTAGAAAAGCTGCAAGTATCTTCAGAATCGATTCGCCGCTATCTGGAAGAGCTGGAAGCGGAGAAAAAGCTGAAGCGCGTCTATGGAGGAGCAATCAAGCTGAACGTAGATCGCACAGAACCATCCCACCTCAGCCGCGAAGTCATGAAGGCAGAAGAAAAGCGGAGAATCGGGCGGGTAGCGGCCGAACTGGTGCAGGACAGCGATACGATCGTGATCGATGAAGGCACGACGCCTCTCCAGATGATCAGCTTTTTGCTCAACAAAAAGGATTTGACCGTCTTGACCAGCTCGATCACGGCGCTCAATCTGCTCATCGAGTACCAAAACAACGGCTTGCTCAACGCAGAGGTCTACTTCCTGGGCGGCCGAGTGAACGCGAAGCATTACCGTGTGGGCGGTCCGTTTGCTGAAAAAATGATGAAGTCCTTCTACGTGGATAAAGCGTTTCTGTCCATGGACGGTCTTTTGCTGCACAAGGGCTTGACCTGTTATGACCCGGAGCGTGCAGAGCTGGCGAAGCATTACATTGAAAATGCGAACGAGAACATCGTCCTCGCCGATCATTCCAAAATCGGGATCAGCACGTTGTGCAAGGTTGCCGACCTCAAGGAAATCGACATGGTCATCAGCGATACGGCGGCTCCCGAGGAATGGAGCGACGATTTGCAAGCCAAAGGCGTTACCTGGCTGGTAGCCAAAGAACTGTAAATAACGACAAGCGAGACAGGCCGGATTTCTTTGCGCGAGAAATCCGGCTTTTTGGCGTGCAGCGCCTGACTTGTCCAAACAGAAGCGGCAAAAACATTTTGATCGTGCGGATCGTGAGTTTGGACAAAAAAAACTGGAGAACGTGCATTGTTTGTCGGCATGGAACCACATATGATCATGATGAAAAAAGTTGTGAGAATGATAATCATCATAAGCTCATCAGCAGAAGAGAGAGGGTCGAAAAAATGGGGAGAAATAGTCGGAAGATCGTCATGACATGGTTGGCTATCTTGCTGATCGCGATGGCAGGACTGGCAGCGTGCGGCGAGAAAGCAGCGGAGCCGCAGGCGACAGGCACGACACAGCAGCAGCCAGCTGAGCAAAAACCAGCCGCTGACGACAAGGCAGCAGCGGCAGAAACAAGAGTTGTCCGCGATGCGTACGGGGAAGTAACCATCCCGGCCCATCCGCAAAGAGTCGCAGCCATCTACCAGGAAGACTACTTGCTCGCGCTCGGTGTGACGCCGATCGTGCAATGGTACCATCCGGCGTGGGGCAAGCAAGATTACCTCAACCTGGACGTCCCGCAGTTTGACATTACAGGCAGCATGGAAGCTTTGATCGCGGCAAACCCTGATCTGATTATTGTAGACGGGGGCGCGGATGCGCAAAAATACGAGCAATACAGCAAAGTCGCGCCTACGTATAAAATCCCGGACGAACTGCGCAATGACACCATTGGTCGGCTGAAAAACATCGCGGACGTATTGGGCATCCCGGAAAAAGCCGATGAGGCTGTGAAAAAGTACGAGGCAAAAATGTCCGATGCCCGCGCGAAGCTGGAAAAAGCAATCGGCAAGGAAAGCGTAGCCGTCATCCGTCTGAACGTGGGAGACAAGCCGACACTTGCCCTGTTCGGAGAAGGCAATGCGTACACTGGCATCATTTACAAGGAGCTTGGACTTACCCCGTATGAAGCGGCGAAAAATCAGGACACGCACGTCGTCTTGAGCGAAGAGGCGATTCCGACAATCAATGCCGATCACATCATCATCTTCCCGTCGAACGGCGGCTGGGATTCTGCGGAAAACAAAGAGGCGCTGAAAATTCTTCAAGACCCGCTGTGGCAATCCGTCCCTGCCGTGAAAAAAGGCCACGTCTATCAGATGAACCGGACGCATTGGCAGTCTGGCGCCATGCTGGCCAATATGATGAAAGCCGACGATCTGGTGAAGACATTCGTCAAATAAACCGAGCTGTACAGGCGAGCAGAACAAAGACAGGGTGTCCCGAAAGGCAGGTGAAGCTGCGCGGGGCACCTTCTTTTTTCACGGGAAGCGCACATTTGAAAAGGTTCGGACCCGCTCTTTTGCTTGGCAAACCCGGCTTATCCCCGTATAATATACAATGATAATCATTCTCATATAATAGGTGAGGATATGTATACAAACGGGACAGAGAATCAGTTGTATCCGTCGTCCATATACGTGCTGACGGGGATAGAGCGAGGGGTTCTTGCATCGCATGCTTGCCAAGACAGCCATGAACAGAATGATTATGCTATGTTCGTCACGACAGACGGTTCAGGTGTCCTGCAAATCGATCAAACCAGCTATCGGCTGGGGGGAGAGAGCTGCTGGATCACGGAGCCTGGTCAGCATGTGCGCATCTGCACAGCCGAGCGGGATTTGGAATACTATCGCTTGACCTTTCGGATGGTGCCATTGCAGCCGCAGGGAGAAGAGGAGCTTTGGTTTCGCACAGGAGAGATGGTCTGCACTCCTTTTTCCAAATTAGTCGAGGGCATTGAGGAAATATACGCCGTGCGGGAGGAGACGGATCGGCTGGTGCGTTACAGCAGTCACGTACGCTTCGAGACGGTTCTGTCTGACCTTTTCCAGCAAAATGCAACCGGAGGGCCGATGCAGGACCCGCTTCGCGCCGTGGAGCGCTCGATTGAATATGTGAAGCAGCATTACCAGGAGGCGCTGACGGTCGAGCAGCTTGCTCATGAGGCAGCGGTTCCGCGCTGGCGCTATACGCAGCTGTTCAAGGAGCTGACCGGACAAATTCCGCTCGATTATATCAACGGCTTGCGGATCAACCGGGCCAAACAGCTGTTGCTTCTGACAGCGGATCGGGTGCATGAGATCGCGCAAAATGTCGGGTTCAACAGCGAGTATTACTTCAATCGCCGCTTCAAGCAAATGGTCGGGCTGGCTCCCGGCAAGTACCGGAATGTCCACCGCGACGATCTGCGCGTCGTCTCTTTGTTTATGGAAGACTACTTGTGCTCGCTGGGCATTACGCCGATTGTGCAATGGGCGCATTCGTACTGGGGCAAGCAGGACTATCTCGGCTTGCAAGACGTCCCGACGTTTGACGTGCTGAAGGATGAAGTGCACGCTTTGTCCAACAGCAACCCGGACGTGATCATGCTGCGTTCCTGCACAGGCTGGGAGTCGGCTCACTACGAGCAATGTGCCAAGATCGCGCGGACATGCATGGTGCGCGAGCTCGGGTCAGACTGGCGATCGACGATGCGGATTTTGGGCGATTGGCTGAATCGGCGAGACACAGCCGACAAGGCGATCGAGCATTATGAAAAAAAAGCCGCCGCTGCCCGCAGTAAGCTGTCAAGCAGCATGAAAGGGCAGACCGTCGCCTTTTTGCGCGTATCGGCAGACATGATCAGCGTGGAAAAGTCGTACTCGGCCCCTGTCATGTTCGACGATTTGGGCATGCAGCCACATCCGCTGGTCAGGTCGCTCTCTGTGCAGGAGGCAAGAGCCGGGGTGTCGTGGGAATGGCTCTCTGCGCTTGACGCCGACCATATTTTTTACGCTTTTGACAAATGGCATGGAGAAGGAACCGATGCGGAAAAGCTCCAGGTGCACCATCCCGTCTGGCAATCGCTGCGGGCTGTGCGTGACAAGCGGGCGTACGAAGTCGATTTCATGACGTGGATGAATCACGGAATCATCGCCAACCAGAAAAAAATCGAGCACATTTTGCACGTGCTGGCCTAGCATGGACCACGATTGTTGCAAACATACAAAAAAGACCACTCTTTTGTCCATTGACACTCTTTTTGTCAATCGCCTAAAATCCTACTATGATAATAAGAATCAATTTCATGAATTTAGCGAAAGGGAAGGGGAAAGCAACATTTCGTGCATGTACATAATGAATGGAAAAGGTGGCTAGCATGGGTCAACAGACACACACCCTGAAGCAGGGGAGTACATCAAAACAGGAACAGTTTCGCTCGCGGCCATGGGCAGCAACGCTGATCCTCACGGGCGGAGTTTTTGCCTTGATTCTCGGAATGTTTCTGTCTGTCTCATTCGGGGCAGCAGATATTCAGTTTTCTGTCGTTTGGGACGCTATTTTTCATTTTAATCCAGATATTACGCAGCATCAGATCATCCAGGAAATACGCCTTCCCCGCTTGCTCGGTGGAGCGATGGTCGGGGCCAGCTTTGCTGTGGCAGGGGCGATCATGCAAGGGATGACTCGCAACCCGCTTGCCGATTCCGGTTTGCTCGGGCTGAATGCGGGAGCAGGCTTTGTCATTGCTCTCTGCTTTGCCTTTTTCCCGGGGCTGCCTTTCATGTACTTGATCTTGTACGGGTTTTTGGGCGCAGGTGTAGGCGCAGGACTTGTTTACGGAATTGGCTCGATGGCAAAAGGCGGGCTTACTCCGGTGCGGCTCGTGCTTGCAGGGGCAGCGCTTAGCGCCCTGTTGTCTGCTCTTAGCGAAGGGATTGCGCTTTACTTCAAAATTGGACAGGATTTGGCTTTCTGGTACGCAGGCGGGGTAGCCGGGACAAAATGGTTCCAGCTCAAAGTGATGTTCCCGTGGATTGCCGCTGCGATCCTCGGGGCGATTGTGTTGTCGCGTTCCATCACGATGCTCAGTCTCGGCGAGGACATTGCCAAAGGCTTGGGCCAGCGAACAGCGCTCGTCAAACTGGCGGGTACGGTCATCGTCCTGATTTTGGCAGGTTCGGCTGTCGCTGTCGTCGGTGCGGTTGGCTTCGTCGGACTGATTATCCCGCACTTGACGCGTTATTTGGTCGGGGTCGACTATCGGTGGATTATTCCTTGCTCTGCCATTATGGGCAGCTTGCTCGTCGTTTTTGCCGATTTGGCAGCCAGAATGGTGAATCCGCCTTACGAAACACCTTTGGGCGCCCTGATTGCGCTGATTGGCGTTCCGTTCTTCCTTTACTTGGCTCGTAAAGAAAGAAGGGAGATGTAAATCATGCAACCAGCTACTGCGCAAATCGATGCCCGCAAACGCAGCAGGGGCATCCTCGTCATGATGATTTTGTCTGTGCTCATTTTGATTGCGTTCATCATCAGCATGAACACAGGATATAT
This sequence comes from Brevibacillus sp., assembly GCF_003521185.1. Taxonomy (NCBI): domain Bacteria; kingdom Bacillati; phylum Bacillota; class Bacilli; order Caryophanales; family Paenibacillaceae; genus Brevibacillus; species Brevibacillus sp. The sequence goes on along the minus strand of NZ_DOTK01000009.1, from coordinate 31,739 downwards.
TCGCTTGTCGCCAATGGATTTGCTCATGACCTTGTTCGGGTCTGGCACCGAGAAGCAAAGCTTGATTTTGTTCGACTTCCGCTTGCCGCGCATCGTCATTTCGCTTTTGATCGGCGCAGGTTTGGCGGTTTCCGGCTGCATCATTCAAGGGATTTCCCGCAATGCGCTGGCTGACCCCGGTATTTTGGGGATCAACGCAGGTGCGGGTCTGATGGTTATGCTGTTCATTTCCTTTTATCCGTCGACAGCTGCCGCTCCTGTTTTCCTGCTGCCTGTCCTGGCGCTGGTCGGAGCAAGCTTGACCGCAGCCCTGATTTTTGTGCTGTCTTACAAGAGACATAAAGGCTTGTCGCCAATTCGCATTCTGCTGACCGGGATCGCGGTCGCAGCGGGGATGAGCGCTGCGATGATCGTGCTGACGCTCAAGCTGAGTCCTGACAAGTACCAGTTTGTCGCAACCTGGCTTGCCGGAAGCATTTGGGGAACCAACTGGAAATTCGTTCTGTCGCTGCTCCCGTGGATTGTCGTCCTGCTGCCGTTTGTCTTTTACAAAGCGCGTGTGATGAACGTCCTGAATTTGGGAGAAGAGCTGTCCATCGGTCTTGGTGCTCCGGTCGCAAGAGAACAGTTGAAGCTGTTGGCCGCATCGGTCGGACTGGCGGCATCTTGCGTGGCTGTCAGCGGCGGGATCGGCTTCGTCGGTCTGATTGGCCCGCATTTGGCGCGCAGACTTGTCGGACCGAAACACGAAATGCTGCTGCCGACATCGGCCTTGGCAGGCGCGCTCCTGGTTATTGTTGCTGATACGATCGGACGCTGGATTTTGCAGCCGTCTGAAATTCCAACAGGCATTGTGGTTGCTGTCATCGGAGCCCCGTACTTCTTGTACTTGCTTGCCCGTTCGAAGTCGTAGAGAAAAAGAAAGGCTTTCATCGTGCGGTGAAGAGGAGGAGGATTCGGTATGCTGCGTCGCTTTTTTGCGTACTACAAGCCGTATATGGGGCTGTTTATAGCAGATTTTTCTTGCGCGATTTTGGCCGCGCTGCTTGAACTGGCGTTTCCGCTTGCTGTCAACCGGGTTGTGGACGATTTGCTTCCGAGCGGAAACTGGCTGCTGATCCTGTACGCGTGCCTTGGGCTTTTGGGCATTTACGTGGTCAGTGCGGCCTTGCACTACGTCGTTACCTATTACGGACACAAGCTCGGCATCAATATTGAATCGGACATGCGCAAAAAGCTGTTTGATCGGGTGCAAAAGCTCTCGTTCCGCTTTTTCGACAACAACAAGACCGGACATCTCGTATCTCGCATGACGAACGACCTGATGGATATCGGGGAGATCGCTCACCATGGCCCGGAAGATTTGTTCATCGCGGTCATGACATTGCTGGGCGCCTTCGGTATCATGCTCAGCATCAACTGGCAATTGGCGGTGCTGACTTTTATCATCGTGCCTTTAATGATTTATTTGTCGATGTATTTCAGCCGCAAAATGTCCCGCGCTTTTGACCGGATGTTTGCCGATGTCGCAGACTACAATGCGCGCGTGGAAAACAACATCAGCGGCATTCGCGTCGTACAGGCGTTTGCTAACGAAAAGCATGAAATCGCACGCTTTGCAGAGAACAACGGGCGCTTCCGCCTGACCAAGCTGCTCACGTACCGCATCATGGCGTGGAACTCGTCGTTGAGCTTTATTTTGATGAAGCTGGTATCGCTGTTTGTCCTCGTGTGCGGAACGTATTACGTCATCCAAGGAAAGATGACGTACGGGGAGTTTATCGCTTTCGTGATGCTGTCGAACGTCTTTTTGAACCCGATTCAGCAGATCAACAACGTCATCGAGACGTTTCCAAAAGGTGTTGCCGGATTCAAGCGTTACCTGGAGTTGCTGGAGACAGAGCCTGACGTCGACGATGCGCCAGACGCGAAGCCTGTCAGCAATCTTCGCGGCGACATCCGCTTCGAGAACGTAACGTTTGGCTATGAAAACAAGGAAAAAGTGCTCCAGGGATTGTCGCTGTCCATTCGCGCTGGCGAGACGGTCGCGCTCGTGGGACCTTCCGGCGCGGGAAAAACGACACTGTGCAGCTTGCTTCCCCGTTTTTACGATGTGGACAGCGGCTCGATCATGATTGACGGCATCGACATTCGTTCCATGACGCTGGAATCGCTTCGTTCGCATATCGGAATCGTGCAGCAGGACGTCTTCCTGTTTGACGGATCGATCCGGGAAAACATTGCCTACGGGAAGCTTGGCGCGACCGATGAAGAGTTGTGGGACGCAGCCAGACGGGCACAACTGGAAGACGTGATCCGCGCCTTGCCAGAAGGACTGGATACGCTGATCGGGGAGCGGGGCGTCAAGCTTTCCGGCGGTCAAAAGCAGCGGTTGTCGATCGCCCGGATGTTCCTGAAAAACCCGCCGATCCTCATTTTGGATGAAGCGACTTCTGCTCTCGACACCGAGACGGAAGCGGCGATTCAGCAGGCGCTTGCAGAGCTGTCCCACGGACGCACGACGCTCGTGATCGCCCACCGCCTGGCGACGATCAAGAACGCAGACCGAATCATTGTCGTCGCCGAACAAGGCATCGCCGAGCAAGGACATCACGACGAGCTTTTACAAACGCAAGGCGTATACAGCAGACTGCATCAAGCGCAGTTCAGTTCATAGACGATGAAACGGCTGTGATTGTCCGTGGCGTTTCTTCCACAAAAAAGCGAGCGTTCTTCCGCATGAGGGCGGGGGACGCTCGTTTTGCTGTGCTATATGCTAAGTTATGCGCCTTGTACAAGCGGGGCAAAAAGCAGCTGTAAACAAGGAAATCATTGTATAATGTACGGGTAGACATGTTCGTGAAAAGAAAAGCGTATCCTCCAGTTGGTGAGGAACAGGCTGGAGGGTGTTTTGCAGTCGAATCAAACGATAGAAGCTCCCTGTTTGCTATAATACATAGCAAGAGCATGTAGCGGGACAGGAAGGAATGGTAAGCATGATCGACCGATTGGACCATCTGGTGTTGACCGTCCGCGACCTGGAAGCGACTTGCCAGTTTTACGAGCGCGCGCTTGGCATGCAGGTTGTCACCTTCGGCAATGGCAGAAAAGCTTTGCATTTTGGCGCACAAAAAATCAACCTGCATGTGGCGGGACACGAGTTTGAGCCGAAAGCGGGACAGCCGTTGCCAGGCTCTGCTGATTTGTGCTTGATCGCTTCTGTGCCGCTTGCGGCAGTCATCGCCAGGTTTGCAAGCTGCGGGGTGGACATCGAGGAAGGGCCAGTGCACAGGACAGGTGCAGCGGGACTGATCCGTTCGGTTTACGTGCGCGACCCCGACCGGAATTTAATCGAAGTGGCGGAATATGTGGACACACGCGAAGCTGAGCCAATTGAGCGAGGGACGGATGTGGACACACGCGAAGCTGAGTCAATTGAGCGAGGGGCGGATGTGGGCACACGCGAAGCTGAACCGATCGAGCGAGGGGCGGATGTGGACACACGCGTAGCAGCCGACCCAATTAAGCAAGAGCCGGGCGTTCACCGTATTTTGCAAGTGCTGAACGAGCGCGAGCCGGGGTTTATGGGAGCGAAGCAAACGGGTGTGTTTGGCATTTTGCTTCCTTTGGTCAAGATGGAGGACGGCAAGCTGGGGGTTTTGTTCGAAAAGCGGGCAAGCACGATGCGCAGGCAGGCCAATGAAATTTGTTTCCCCGGTGGACGGGCGGAAGAGGGCGACGAATCGCGCTGGGCGACAGCCCGCAGGGAAACGAGCGAGGAGCTGGGAGTGCCGCTCACAAGCATTCACTACGTCGGCGAGCTGGATCGGTTGATCGGTCCGGGCCATTCTGCGATTTACCCGTTTGTCGGCTACGTGGAGGACATAGCGAAGATGAAGCCGAATCCCGATGAAGTGGGAGAAGTGTTTATCATCTCGCTGGAACGACTGGCTGCCGCTGAGCCTGCGACATACACTTCAGCGCTTGTGAACGAGCCGGAGGATGACTTCCCTTATCACCTGATTCCGGGCGGCAAAAAGTATCCGTGGCGCACAGGCACAGTCGAGCATCTGTTTTACGAGCTGGACGGACGAGTCATCTGGGGGCTTACTGCGCGAGTTTTGGCCCATTTTCTTGAATTGATTCGCCACGAGCCATGACCCTGCCCTCGTGCGTGAATGGAACGAAATAGACAAAAGGGAGTGGAAGAAGCATGTGGAAAGCGAATCCGATTACGTCACGCCTGAAAATCAAATGGCCGATTATCCAGGCACCGATGGCGGGCGGTGCGACAACTCCTGCGCTGGTCGCGGCCGTCTCGGAAGCAGGGGGATTGGGAACGCTGGGAGCTGCCTATATGACTCCACAGCAAATCCGTGAAGCGATACATGCGATCCGCGATTTGACCGACAAACCTTTTGGCGTCAATTTGTTCATCCCGGAAGACTTTGACGCGACCCAGCCGATCGCAGACACGGTTGCTTCCGCGCTCAATGAGGTGCGCCTTGAGCTGGACATTCCCGAAAGCCCGCAAGTCACGCGCTTTCAGGAGTCGTTTGCGGAACAGCTGCAAGTCGTACTGGAGGAAGTGCCTGCGGTTTTCAGCTTTACGTTTGGCATGCTCGACGCGCGTTCACTGCAAGCGCTCAAGCAAAAAGGCGTGACGGTGATCGGGACTGCGACGACGGTTCGCGAGGCAGTCGTGCTGGAAGCGGGCGGCGTGGACATGATCGCAGCGCAGGGCAGTGAAGCAGGCGGGCATCGCGGTTCGTTTTTGCCGGATTCCCCGAGCAATCTGATCGGAACGATGGCATTGGTGCCACAGATCGTGGATCGCGTCAAAATTCCGGTGATCGCAGCGGGCGGGATGATGGACGGGCGAGGCATTGCAGCCGCGCTCGCACTGGGAGCGCAGGCGGCCCAGCTCGGAACGGCATTTTTAACGTGTGCGGAAAGCGGCGCGCATGCTTTGCACAAGCAAGCCATCCGGGAGTCGAGCGAAGAGGGCATCGTCATGACACGGGCTTTTTCCGGCAAATGGGCGAGAGGCATCGAGAACGAGTTCATGCGAAAGCTGGCGCCACTGGATCAGGAATTGCCCGCCTACCCGGTGCAAAATGCCCTCACCAAAGACATTCGCGCCGCTGCGGGCAAGCAGCAGAAATCCGCGTATATGTCGATGTGGGCGGGACAGGCGGCACCGCTTGGCAGGGAGCTTGGCGCAGGCGAACTGGTCTTGCAGCTCGTAGAGGAAACGAAGCGTGCATGCGCAGGACTTGTGCAGGAATAGCAAGGAAACAGGTGCGGCATCATTACGGACAGACTACGGCAGTGCGTTGACGGAGGAATGGAGATGGAACAGGAATACGCTCTTCGAGGAACAATCATTGCAGACGGACAGGAAATCAGGGACGGGCTTGTCGTAGTGGCGGCAGCGAAGATCGTGTACGCAGGGGAAGCCGAAGCTTATGCGGGCGAATGCCCTGCACAGCTGCTGACGGTGGAAACCGGGCGGATTTGCCCAGGCCTGGTAGACATGCACATGCACGGGATCGACGGCCACGACACGATGGACGGGACGCCGGAATCTTTGCAGGCCATTTCCGGCGCGCTTGCCCGATATGGCGTCACTTCTTTTTTGGCGACGACGATGACGGCTCCTTACGCCGAGCTTGAGCCTGTGCTGGAAAACATTGCGCGCGCAAGCCAGGCTGGCTTGCCGGGGGCAGAGGCGATCGGGATTCACCTGGAAGGGCCGTGGATCAATCCGCGTTACAAAGGGGCGCAAAAGGAAGAAAACATTTCTTTGCCCAAGCTGGATGCGGTGAAGCGAATGTACGAGCTGGCCCAAGGGCTGATCAAGGTCGTGACGATTGCTCCCGAGCAGCCGGAAGCGCTCGAAGCGATTGCCTGGCTCAAGGAGCGCGGCGTGATCGTCTCGGCAGGCCATACAGGGGCGACGTTTGTCCAGGCGGCTGAAGCTGTGGATGCGGGCGTGCGCCACTTCACGCATTGCTTTAACGCCATGACCGGATTGCATCACAGAGAGCCGGGAGTGGTCGGTGCTGCGATGTACCACGAGCATTTGAGCACCGAGTTGATTGCCGATGGCATCCACGTCCATCCTGCGGTCATGCGAATTTTGTATCGGGTGAAAACGCCGGAGCGGCTCGCGCTGGTCAGCGACTCGATGCGCGCTGCTGCGCTCGGCGAAGGCACTTACGACTTGGGCGGGCAAGAGGTTCGCGTCCGCGACAATCAGGCGCAGTTGGCGGACGGGACATTGGCTGGCAGCATTTTGACCTTGAACAAAGCCGTAGCAAACATGGTGACGCTGAGCGGTGTACCACTGGCGGAAGCGGTAGAGATGGCATCGCATACGCCAGCCGCTATCCTCGGATACGGGGAGCGAAAAGGTCGGCTGGCAGCCGGATACGATGCCGACATGATCGTGTTGGATGACGATTTTGAAGTGGCGATGACCTTCGTTGCCGGAAAACGCGTATACGAACGCGCTCAGTAATCCAATCCATAGGCGTAAAAAAGCAGCCCAGATGCGCTGGGGCTGCTTTTTTTTGTCGTATACTGCTGCACGGGCAGGGCGGCGCGTGGATGAAACAATGCGCCGGGGCTGTTTTTTTGTACCCCCTACTGCTGCACGGGCTGCGAAGCATGCGGGTGAAACCAGACTTTTTGAAAGTCCAGCCAGCCGGACGGATTGATCGTGACGCCGCGAACCGACTTGTGAAAAGAAGCTTGCGATTTCTTTTGCACAAGGTACAAAACGGCATGGTTTTCTTGGATCAGCGTTTCTATGTGCGCGAGCTTTTGTTGCCGGACGGATTCATCTGCTTCCCGGAAAAGGGCAGCGGTCTCTCGATGAACCGCTTCGGCTAACGGTGCGTCAAAGCTGGGCAGGAAGTAGTTCTTTTGCAAGTACATTTCCAGTTCACTGATTTCATCATGGCTAAAAACGTTTCCGAACAGTTGGCAGTCGTGCTCCGGCAGCAAGTCGTGATTCGCAAACTCAAACGGCTCGCGAACGTCGATTTCCAGGTGAATGCCGTAGTCTTTGCAGCGGGCTTGAATCCACAAGGCGTCCGGCTCGTGATAGGACGTCATGACCATGCGCAGCGTCTCTCCCCGATAGCCGCTTTCCGCAAGCAGGGCGGCAATTTGCGCAGCGCTTGGGCGGGGCGTTCGTTCCGCTGACCAAGTCGCAAGCTGCGGAGAGAAGGGGCGGAAGCCTTTTGCCGGAAAGACGCGATCTCCTCCAAGCTCGGCAATCATCTGCTCGCGATCGATGAGCAAGTCGAGCGCCTGGCGGAATTGCGGATGGTTTTGCGGCCCGGTTTTCCATTGGTTAAAGACGAGCAGGTTGCAGCAGGAAAACAGCGTCTCCAGATCGCACCAATCGCGGCTGTCGCGGATGATTGCTTCCCTTAATGCTTCGGCTTTTGTGGCCACACCGTGGGACATCATGACAGACGTCCAGTCCGGTTCATGGAGAATGCCTGTTTCCAGATCGGGGAACAGGAGGATTTCCACGCGGTCAAGCTGCGGCCTCCCCTGAAAATGTCCCGAAAAAGCCTCCAAAATGCAAATGCCTTCATCCAGACGGACGAGCTGGAACGGGCCAGTCCCGATCGGATTTTTCCCAAACTCGCCTGCCGTCTCCAGAACGATCTCTGCCGGGACGATGCTGGTGGGCGTAGTGGAAAGCATCCGCAGAAACAAGTAGTTCGGCTCCTGCAACAAAATCCGCACCGTTCTGGCATCAACTGCTTCCAACTGCGCGATATCGCCAAGCATCCAGCTTGCTTCATACTTTTCCGGATGCGAGCGCAGCCGGTCCAGCGAAAAGACAACATCGTGCGCGGTCAGCTCCCGACCGTGGTGAAACACGACATTTTTCTTCAAATAAAACGTCCACTCCTTGTGATCCGCGCTCATTTCCCACGAGTGGGCAATGCTTGGATGGATCGTCCGGCTGTCCGTGTCGAAGTGAACGAGTGTATTGAAAAGCTGGCGGACCAAATGCGCATCGAAGTGATAGTACACCTGCGCGGGGTCCAGTGTGACAATGCTGCGGTAGACCGGGAAGCGCAGCGTGTCCTGATAATGGTTCGACTCGCTCGGTGTGCAATAGCCAAGTTCTGCCGAAAGCCACTCCATGAACTGCTCTTTGACAGCGGGCTTGCCGAAGCGATTCAAAAGCTCCATAGCTTCTGTGACATCGCCTTGCTCCATGCGCTGCTTTCCTTCCGCAAGCAAGATGGCATCGGCATCCGCCAGAAACGTCAGGACGGAGGCATTGCCCCGACCAAGCCCAGGCTGCCAGTCGATCCAGCCCATTTCCGCCAGCTTGCGGACGATCAGCTTCGCGTTTCGGGGGGTACAGTGCCAAAGTCCGCTCAATTTTTCAATCGTGACGGGGAACGGTTTGGCCGTTTCTTCCTGCTGAAAGAACAGGCGCAGCTCCAAAAAGTAGAGAACGGTAACCATGAAGGCCCCCCTTTGTTTTTGGGAAAAGGTGACAGAGTTTGCTTACACCTTACCCTTTTTCGCTTTTCTCAGATCAATATACTGAAGATAACACGACAGACGAAAAACAGGAATGGGGAGAGCAAACAAGATGAGCAAAAGGTTTCCGTTACCTCGCTTTCATCCCGTGGCATGGGGCGTCATCATCGGCACCTTTTTATCGCGGACAGGATTTTTCATGACGCTGCCTTTTCTCGGGATTTACTTGGGCAAAGGAAAGGGAATCGACCCGGCCGTAGTTGGCGCGATTTTGGCGATGAGCCTTTTGGTGGGCACGGTCAGCAGCTTCGCTGGGGGAGCGTTGTCAGATCGGTTGGGACGCTATCCGGTCATGATCGCCTCTATGGGGCTTTGGAGCTTTGTCCTGGTCGGCTTCACGCTGGCGAGCGAGACGTGGATGTTCTTCCTTTTGAGTGCGCTGAACGGTTTGTGCCGCAATGTATTTGAACCGACGGCGCGTGCCCTGCTCGCTGATTTTACCCCGGACAGCCAGCGCAGGGGTGCTTTCAACGCCAGGTATTTTGCCATCAACCTGGGGGGAGCGATCGGGCCGCTGATTGGGTTGAAGCTCGGCGCAGGCAGTTCGTCCTCCATGCTGCCGTTTCTGATCAGTGCGGTGATTATGGCGCTGTATGCGGTCATCCTGGTCGTGTTCATGATCTTGTTCAAGCAACAACTGCGGGAGCATTCCGATTCGATTCCGATGGGGCAGATGGCGCGGATCGTGTTCACAGACAAAGTGTTTTTGTATCTGTTGCTCGGCAATTTGTTTGTGGCTGGAGCCTATACGCACCTGGATACGACGCTTGCCCAGTACATCGGTCACGACCGGGTCGAGGCTTACTCCTTCCTGTTCGTGATGAACACGTTGTCTGTCCTCGTCTTTCAATATCCGCTTGCCAGGCTGATGAAACGCTATTCTGCCATGACGGCCCTGAAAGTCGGCTGCCTCCTTTTCGGACTCGGCTTGTTCGGGTTCGGACTCTTCACCAATTTGTTCTGGCTGTCAGTGTCGATGGTGGTCTTTACCATCGGGGAAATTTTATGCTTTGTCATCGGTGATGTACTGATCGGAGAAATCGCTCCCGAGCATATGCGAGGCGCCTATTACGGCGCGAGCGGCTTCGCTTTTCTGGGGCAGAGCGCCACTGCGTGGATCGGCGGTTTGCTGCTTCAGCAATTGGGCTTTGACCAAGGGCCAGTTATTTTCGCGATCTTGATGCTGCTGACCTTTTTGGCCTTGCCGTTTTTCCAGCGCGGTCAAAGACTGTGGGAACAGCGTCAGCAGAAGACGCAAGATTGTGAACAACCTATACAAATCACGATTTGAAAAGAGGGATTAGAATGAATCAGATTCAGCAATTTCAAGCGCTTCATCATGCAGACGAGATGTTGTTTTTGGGAAATGCCTGGGATGTCCTTTCGGCACGCACGTTGGAGCAGAGCGGCTTTCGGGCCATCGGGACGACGAGTTGGGGCGTTGCGGCTTCTCTCGGATACAAAGATGGGGAAAACATTGACTTTGCCTTGCATTTGTCCATCATCAAGCTGATCGTGGATCACGTGAACATTCCGGTTTCCGCCGACATTGAGGCGGGCTATGCAGAGACTCACGGGCAAATTGTCGAGAACGTGCTGCGAACGGCTGACCTGGGGGTTGCCGGGATCAACATCGAGGACTCTTTCAAACGAGGGCCGGGGTTAAAAGAGATCGCCGATCAGGCGAAACTTTTGCAGACGATGAGGGCTGCTCTCGACAACCGTGGCTTCGCTGATTTTTACATCAATACGCGAATCGACACGTATTTCCGGCGAGAGGACCCGTTCGCGGAAACGATTGAGCGCGGACTGGCTTACGTCGAGAGCGGGGCGAGCGGCATTTTCGTTCCGGGGATCGTCGAGGAGGAGCAAATTAGAGCGATTGCCCAAGAGGTGCGTGCGCCGCTGAATGTCCTGTCGCGCCCCACCCTGACGAATGCCGAGCGCTTGGCAGAGTGGGGAGTCAAGCGGCTGAGCATCGGGAATGACTTTTACGACCATGTTGCTGATTTTGCAAAAGCGAGTGCCTCCAAGCTGGCGGCTGACCGTGACACGGCCCTGCTGTATGCAGCGAATCGCCAAGGATAAATCTCCACATATTGCCACCTGCCCCTGGTATTTGGTATCGTTTCCTGAGAACGAGAAAGATGCCAGGGAGGAGTGAACCGAAAGACGGATGGAGCTGAAAAAAGGCACGATTTTGCGGGGAGCCTACCGGATCAAAAAGACTGTCTCCACGAGCGAGCTGTCCCATGTGTATCTCGTTTACCACATGGAGGCCAAAAAGACGAGAATTGTGAAGGAGTTTTTCCCGAGAGCACTGGCGATGCGCGACTTGGATAACCGCAGCGTCATCTGCCGGAAGCCATCGTCAAAAGCGCGATTTCAGACGCTGCTGGAGAGCTTTTGGCAGGAAGCGGCGATTTTGCAGGAGCTGCGCCATGAGCATATCGCTCCTTATGTCGATCACTTTGCAGAAAATGGGACAGGCTATCTGGTCGTGGAGTATTGCAAAGGCAAGACGCTTGACCAGTTTGTGCAAGAGCAAGGGGAGCTGGATGTCGCTGCTTTCGTGCAGACAACCGTGCTCCCGCTCCTGGCAAGCTTGGACTACATCCACAAGCAAGGGATCATCCATCGGGATATCAAGCCGCAAAACATCGTGATGACCGATGAGGGAAAGCCGATGCTGATTGATTTCGGCTCGGCTATTCGCTTTGCAACCGACGCCCCCCGCCAGATCGTGACGACGGAAGGATACTCTCCGCTCGAATTTTATTCCAGCCAGTCCCGACAAGGTGTTTTTTCCGATGTGTACAGCTTGTCGGCTACTCTCTATTTTTGCCTGACCAGGCACCGTCCGGCCGATGTGGCGACGCGAGTGATCGAGGATCGGCTGCCGTCCGTTCGCGAGCTGAATCCGACTGTGCCGCGGCTGATCGCGAATGTCATTGCGTGGGGCATGGCAGTCGAGGCGAAAAAAAGATGCCCCTCACTTCGGGTGCTGGCAGCAGCCGTCCGTGCGGAGCATCTGTTGAGAGCGGGCAAGTCTCGCTTGCAGACCCCCTTTCTCGCAAGCAAAAGCAAATAGTCCGTTATGCCGTTTCCCAGTTCCCAGCTTGGTGGGGGCTGGGTTTGCTTTCTTTGTAGCGCAGTTCAATCTCGGTGACATGATCCTCAAACGTCACGTAAATTTTGTCGTTGTAGTGGAGCACCACTTTTTTATGGCGAGGCAAAATGTCCTTGCCTTTTTGCAGTGTGCACTGGCTGTGGCTGATCATGACCAAAGTCTGGTTTTTCCCTGGCTGGAAGTAAATTTTGTGTGCTTCCGGCAGGTGCTCGTTGACGTCGAGGCTTGAAAACAGCTCGTGGAGCGTGATGCGTTGCTTTTTGCCAAACGCGGCGAGCGGCCAAAACTTCACGGGAATGTCGTTGCCGCTGGCGGTGTGAAGAAAATACCCTTCCAAACGGCCGCTAAAATTCGGTTTCGGGCGCATGAACCAGTAGGCGCCTGCGCCAATTGCGGCAAGAGCGAGAACAATCAGTCCGATTGTGATGTAGCGATCCCAGACAGAATGAACCGTGATGACAAGCGAGCCAGTCACGCTTGCCCCTTCGGAATCGGTAGCCGTGATAGTGATCGCGGAAGTGCCGCTTTTGCTCGGCACGAGCTTCAACCCGGATTCGTGGATGCTTGCCCCAAAATGATCGGCGGGAGTAGGAGAGACGATCGCATAGGTGAGCTTGTCCTGATTGGCATCGGTGAAATAAGCAGCGAGGTCAATTGTCTGCTCGCCGTTTTCCTTTTCGATGGTCAGCTTGTTTTTGGCTACTGCCACGGGCGCGATGTTGGCGATTTCGAATGTTTTGCTTGCCGTCTCGCGGTAAAAGTCCGGGCCGCTCATGAAAATTTTCCACTGGTACTGCCCGGAGTGCGGGAACACATAGTCGGTTGTGAAGACCGTTCCCCCGTTTTTCAGCGGAATTTTTTCGGTTTGCTTTTTCGCGATGTCGGTGACGATCAATTCGGCCTGCATCAAACCGTAGACGTCCCGATCTTCCAGGCGCTGATTGCCCTCCAGCTGGGTCAAATAAGTCGTGAAGGTCGCCGGATTGCCTTTGGAGACAGGATCAGGTGCAACCTGTACATCGGCTTTCAGACTGTAGTTGCCCAGCAAATTGACTTTGACCAGGTCGCCCGGCCGTCCGCGGAATTTGACCAGATAGCTCCCCTTTGTCGGCTGCTCGATTTTCATCAGCGAGTATTTTTTCGATTGGATAAAATGCACATTTTTCGACTGGTAGTAGACTTGTGACTCCAGCAGCGGATGGTTCGACAACAGCACGATGTTCGCTTCCTGCATGCTGGCGTTCGGGATGTTTACCGTGACCTCTTGCAAGCTTCCCGTCGCCGTCATGGCTGCTACCGACACAAGCTGCGACTGGATGTGCTTCGCAAAAATTTGATTGAAAATCTCCGGCAAATCATCTGTGCTTTGCGTGACAAAAGAAGTCCCGCCTGTCGTCTCCGCGATTTTTTTCAGCTGCTCTTTTTGCACAGAGCCATCGCTGTTCAGCCCGATTGTGTAGATCGGGTAGCCCTCCGCTTTCGCTTTTGCCATAACCGACTCCACATCTTTGTTCGATGCCGCGACGCTTCTGCCATTGGCGTTTTGGCGCAGATCGGTTCCCCCATCCGAGAGCAGGATCAAAAACGGCTTTCGCGATTGATCCTTCGCTCTGGCAATCAGCTCTTCCCCTTTTCGCAAGCCAAGCCCCATATCGGAATATCCCGAATAACGCAACCCTTGAATCTTGCTTTTCAACTGCTCGCGCTGTCTGCTCTCCGCCATGCTGGTGAGCGGCTGCGTCTGGACGATTCGATCATTATAGGCGACAAAGCCGATCCGGGTACGACTAGCTTCGCTCATGTCGATAAACATGCCCATGACCTCGGCAGCTGTTTTCCCAGGGTCTGTCTGGTTCATCGAATTGCTCGTATCAATGACAAAAACCGCATCGATTCCTGCTTCACCCGTCCCGGTTGCCCCGCTTGGAAGGGGAGAGAAAAGGAGGAGGAAAGGCAGGAGGATACCGCTAACCACCCATTTGAACGCCAGGGAGAACGGAGGAGGATGTCCAGTTTTTTTGTACATGTTTTCACTCTTTTCCTTAAAAGTTTGCAAATTGTTCACATTTTGTTGCAACAGGACTATTTGCCCATAAATCAACTTCCAGCTAAACGGCGGGCACCATTTTGCCGAGGTATATAAAGTGAAATAATAGCCTTTTTTGTAAAAATAAGGTTCATCCTGTCCTTTCTTGTCAGTATTTCGAGTTATGGGCGCATCCGGCGCTGTGCGGGCAGGGCGGCAGAAGTAGGGACAAAGTAAGGCGTGATGCTGGTTTTGTCGGGAAAAGTAGGCGGGAAGACTCCCTGGATTCAGCATAAAGTGCTCAACCAGAAAAAGGAAGATAAGTGGAATAAAATGGGTCTAAATACCAGAAACGGTAATGGTGCACATAGGAAAATTGTCATAATAGAGGGTTTGTTGACAAAATATGGCGAGCGAGTTTAATTTAGAGGCAAGATTTTTGGTTTTATTGGGATTTATGTAATCAACTGTAATTGATTGTGGAAGTAGGACTCATACACTCCTGAGTTAGGACCACGCATTTACGAGAGACAAAAGGAAGGGGTCATTTATGGACATTATTAACCAGACCAACAGAACCATGCTGTTCGAAGAGATCAACCCGGAGAAACTCGACCTCATCACGATTGTAGGCGACGTCAAGGGCATCGACAGTTTGAGCGACGACAAGATCAAGGAAATCAACGAGCATTTGCTTGTGAAAAGCTTCGATGAGTTTTTGGACAAGTTCTCCCCGACTGTCTATTCGTTCTACAACGCCGTAAACCAAAAGGTTATGTACACCTTGAAAAAGCCTGATGGCATTGCGGAAGATGCGATTTCCGAGATCAAGATCGACCAGAGCAATGACTTTTTGAAAATGCTGTTCACACTGATCGATACAAAGCGCAGCCAGGGAATCACGAACGTCGACTTTAAATTCGAGAATCTGCTGGACATGATCTCCCCGAAAAAAGTGATGGACGATATCCGTCAGGTGCGTAAAGAGATTCACTACTTGTACAGCCACTACGAAAAGCTGGACGATGGCGATCCGAAGAAGCTCGATCTCGGCGACAAGCTGAACATCATGTTTGAAGATGCGAGCAAAAACTACAACAACGTCATGGCCATGCTCCCGCTCGCGATTGAAGATATCAAGACCCGTCTGCTTCTCGGCGGGGCGCAAGAGGAGAACCAGTCGGAAGCGATTCAGATCGGGATGCTGACGATCGGGGAAAACGGTGAGCTGAAAATCATCGAAGCGCCGAAAAGCGACAGCCGCGAGCTGATGGTTCTCGACGAGGGCAACGGCAACGGATTGATGAACGTGTTCGAGGATGATTACGAGTCGATTACCGAAACGCCGTCCTCCTATGTCAAAGATTTGGTAGTGCGCACGTTCTGCCCGCTGCCTGCCGTTCATAGCGAGATCGACATTGAGACAGAGGTGCAAAACTACAACACGTACCTCGAATTTTATAAAAACGCGAAGGATGACTTCGTGAAAACAGTCAAGCCGCTGGTCGAGAAAATTCTCGGCGTGAAAATGTTCTTCGATCAGTACGTGACCAAGAACAAAGGCATGCAGCCTGCGATGCTCATCACCAACACCAAGCTGGACATGCTGGTGAAAAGCAGCAACATCCCGCGCCTGGAGACGTATCTCAACACCGTCAACGCGAAAAACGACTTCACCGATACGATCTGGTTCGGAATCGTGCCTTCCATCGACATGGAAGCTGGCGCCAAAGCGAAAGTCACACGCGAGCGCTTCCGCGGCAACGAAAAGGTCGTCAAACAGGACGGCAATACGATGGAGTCGCTGACGATGCTGCTGCAAGTAGTCAAAGACTTCAAGGTCCAAATTTTCTTCAGCTTCAGCACGGGCGAAGAGACGACCTTCAACAGCATGGCGACTGCCGGCATCGACAAGTACATCGACAAGTGCGGCGTGCTTGTGCGCAAGGAGTACAGCGAGTTTGCGATCCCGTGCGTTCCGAACTTTACGATTATTCCGAAGGACAAATCGGGAGTGGTCATCGACAGCCGCATGCTGCAAACCGAAGACGGCGTGAAGCTGTCGCAGGAAAAAGAAGACATCCTGAAGCTGTGGATCGAAGGCGTTTACGTCGGAGCGAGCTATGTAGCGGCAGGGATTGTGGCGGCGTATCAGTGTCCGGAGTATTTGCGCGAAGCATTCAAGGTGGTCAGCCGCGAGTATCCAGGCGTGCGCTTTGACATCGAAGCGGGCGAAAACGGTCTGCGGGCGATTACGACCATGGCCAAGGAAATCTCCGGCTTTACGAACAACATCAAAGATTCGATCAACCGCAAAAACTTTGGCTTTGTCTTCTCTTCGGAAAATGCGCAAATCCAGGGCAAGGACATCAAGCGAATCACGGTGTACAAGGCGCGCAGCCTGGCGATGGCCGAGGATGGCTTCGATTCCATCTACAAAACGCTGGTCAGCACCTACATCGAGCGGATTCTCCGCTTCCAGACGGGCGATTTCAAGCACGACAACATCGTCAAATTTTTCAGCAACAACCCGAGCAGCCAAAAGAGCAAATGGCTCGGCACACGCGGCTTTGTCAACTCCATCATTCAGGATGGCGACGACATGAGCTATATCATCGACGACAAGAGCAATCTGTGCCACATCGATCTGATCTTCAATGGCAATGTGAAAAATCTGGAAGTCACGATCACGAAGGGTACGACTCCTGTCAAAGCTTAGTACCTGATTTCAGTCGGGAGAGCTTTTTATGAAATGGATTCACACATTACGCAGGTGGCTAGAGGTGTGCTTTCCAAAGCGCACCCTTACACATAAGCCTCGAAGCCCATCCGGTCATTCGAGAGCACACATATACGCCAAGGAGGTTTTTTTCATGGGTTTTCGACTCAAAGTAGAAGGTTCCGAAACAATCGAGCTGGGAATGGACAACATCCAGACAGTCAAGTACGACACGGATACTCCAGATGATTCCAACGCTCGTTCCACTGACGTAGGGGCAACACTGCGTCTGACAGGCAAAATCATTACAGCAACGGACGGCGACAGCGCCGATGACACGATGAAGCTGGCTCTGTGGTCTTTGGTTCCAGCGGAAAAAGCAGACTGCTACCGCAAAGTGACACTGGAAGTGATCGCTGCTGACCAGGTCATTCGCAAAATCTACTTCCCGAACGCTTTCGTCGTCGATTACAACGAGACATTCGGCGATACAGAAGGTGTTGGTACATTCAGCATCTTCATCAAACAAAAGAAAGACAAAACCGAGTTCGCGAAAATCGAAGGCGGCTACGCTGTCTAGTCTTTTGCCGCGAAGGACTGGCCAAACGGTCGCGTCCAGCGGATCGACCGCAAGCGGTCACAGCTTCTTTTCTTTCAAAAGAGTAAACGAGCCGTACCTTGAAAGCCGTGTTCAAGGTACGGTTTTCCAAAAAGCCAGACAGAGGGTGCTGTGGTGAAAAATTATTACGAGATTTTGGGGCTTGCGAAGACGGCCTCCCAAAACGACATCAAAAAAGCGTACCGACAGTTGGCGAAGCAGCACCATCCCGATGTGAATGCGGGGAGCAAGGAGTCCGAACAGCTTTTCAAAGATATAACAGAGGCGTACCAGACTTTGCAGGACGAGTCTGCGCGGGAAGCCTACGACGCGCGTTACGAAGCGTTTGTCCAGGGAAGAGGACAAGCCCGTGAAAGAAACGGCGCTGAGCAAGCAAGGGCGCAGGGCCAGGCGAAAGCGAACCAGCAGCGAGCGAATCCGGGCGCTTCGATGGAAGATTTGCACAAGACGTTTGAGCAGTTTTTCGGCTTTCATCCGAAAACAGGAGAGGTCAACGAGAAGAGCATGAACCGCGGCAAAAAAAATCCGCTGGATACCACAGATACGTTCGAGCAGTTTTTTCGCATGAAGAAAAAATAAGACGCTGTCAGCCAAGACAGAGCAGCTAACCAAACAGACGGCATACCTAAAAAGGAAAAATCGGGCGACATCCTGACAGCAGGCGAAGAGACCGAAACGATGACAAGGCGGATGGCCGCTCTTTTATGGACATAGAAGCACCGAACCTGCTCCTTTCTTTGGATGGATGTCAGCAAAAAACCATTCTCCCAAAGCTTGGGGCACTTTTTCGTAAGGGGGGTACTCAAGATGGCAAAGAAAAGCAAGGCTTATCAAAAATCTGTCAGGGTAAAGCTGATCGAGCTGTTGATTGCAATTCTTTTGTTTGGCGAACTCATTTATGTTTTCGGCTACACGGACAGCAACGCTCTGAAGATTTTTACGGGAATTGCCTTTGGGCTTTTTTTATTCGGCATGTTTATTGTCACGGTCGGAAGCCCGGACGAGAAGGAGGACAGGAAGGAAACAGGCATTTCCAAGCTCGTGCTGCTGGACGAGGACGGCGAGAGCGTGAAGGAGTGGTTTATCCAGGGAGCGACCTCGCTTTTGATCGGCAAAAACACGAACCAGAACGAAGTCGACATCGACTTGTCTGACGCCGAGTACGCTGCTCTGATCAGCAAACAGCATGCAGTGCTCAACCATGCTTCGGGCAACTGGTTTATCGAGGATGTTCACTCCCGCAACGGCACTGGAATCAAACAGCCGAACAGCCGCGACAAGAACAAGCTGGAAATCGAGCAGCCGCACAAAGTGAAGGCGGGCGACATCATTTACATAGCCAATACACGCTTGCTGCTGAAGTAGACGAGCAGGTGGAGAGACACGAAACGGGGGAAGACTTGAATGAGTTTGACGAGATGCGCAAATGGACACATGTTTAGCACGAGAAAACACGGCAGCACTTGCCCGTATTGCAGCCTGGTGGTAGAGCCTGCGGCAAAGGCGGAGAACCGAATGCCTGCCAGGGGCGGCGACGAAGATGACAAGACCATGCCTTACTTGGGGGAGACAGAAGGCATCGAGCCTGTCACAGGCTGGCTGGTCTGCATCGATGGGCCACAGCAGGGACAAGACTATCGCATCATGGCAGAAAAAAACTTCATCGGACGCTCCGAGGATATGCATATCCGCATCATCGGGGATAACAAAATTTCTCGCAGAAACCATGCCGTCATCGTCTACGATCCGAAAAAGCGCAATTTCTACCTGCTCCCCGGCGATGCCTCCGGTCTGGCTTACCACAATAACGAAGCGGTGTACACGCCAGTCGAGCTGACTGCCTATGACGTCATCCAGCTTGGCGGCAGTACGTTTATTTTCATCCCGCTGTGCGGGGTTCACTTTGAATGGGACAACGCAAGCAAAGGCAAGGAAGGATGAGCATGTTTGCACAGGAGATCATTCCTTATCTGGTTGTGTTTGCCGTCATAGCCGTCATCATTTGGTTGTTTCGCGTTCGTGCCGCTTGGATCAGAGAGGAAAAGCATCCGGTCATTCAGATTGGCAATGGACAGACGATTGGCAGAAGAGCAGAGCAGGATGACTATTTTGCCACGACAACGACCTCGCACGGAACGATTGCTGTGCTGGCAGACGGCATCAGCGGCCTTGCCAACGGCAGACTGGCATCGACTTTGGCCGTCCAGACGTTTATTCGCGAGTTCGCCAAGCTGGACCATCCGCGCCACCTCTCTCTTTTCTTTTCCCGAGCCGCTACGCTTGCCAACGGGGAGATTTTGCAGGCGCTAAAAGGCAGCCGGGGAGGCACTACGCTGGTTGCGGCAGTCATTCACGACGGCATGCTGCATTGGGGCGCGGTCGGGGATAGTGTCCTGACTGTTTTTCGCGGGGGAGAATTTATTCCGATCAATCAAAAGGACATTTACGAATCGGTGTTGGAAGAGCGTTTTCTCGCCGGGGAAATCAGCAAAGACGAAGCGATCAGCCATCCAAAGAAAAAGCAGCTGATCAATTACCTCGGCTACGAAGGCTTTCATAATATCGAGATTGGCCGCGAACCTTTTCCGCTGGAGAAGGGCGACAAGGTGATTCTGATCAGCGACGGCGTCTACGATACGTTGACAGAAGTGGAGCTGGAGAAAATCTTGTTTCAGAACATTTCCTCCCACGATGCTGCCGAGCAAATCATCGATGCCGTCGAGAGCAAGCAAAAAGCCAACCAGGACAACGCGACCATTCTGATTTTGGAAAAAGGTTGGTGAGATCGAGGGCAGCAGCATCCGGAAGAGAAGGAGGAGCGGGTAGTTAAGGATGAGAAGGGACAACAGTGAATTTGTAACCGGATTTTTGTCCGAGTCAGGCACGCATGTGCGCAACAAGGATTACTTTGCCTACACCGAACTGGATGATATTGCTTGCTGGGTGATCGCCCGCGGCTTGGATGCGGATCAGGAAGTGCAGAGCGCCGAGCTTGCGGTCAAAAGCGTCCTGGGACACTTTATGCAAAAGCCGTCTCTCTCCCGCTATCGCATCAGCCGCTACTTGCAGGAAGCGCATCGCGTGCTCCGGCAGGAGAGCCATCGGGTGCGGCTGAAGGCCAGTCTGACGCTGATCGTCACCGACTATGCCCGCGTCGTTTACGGTGTGGCCGGGAACACGAGACTGTATATGTTTCGCAACGGACGGCTGCATTTGCGGAGCAAAGACCAGAGTCTGTCGCAACAGATGGCGGATGGAGAAGAAATCGCAGAGGACGTGCTTGACTGCCACGAGGAGCGCCACAATCTGTTGAATTACTTGGGAACGCCGGATGAATTTCGCCCGTACATTTCCAAAAAGCTGCCGCTGTACGACGGAGACGTCTTGCTTTTGACCACTCCGGGGGTGTGGGAGAGAGTCGGTCCAGCCGAGATGCAGGACGCGCTTGAGGAAGCAAAAGATCCCGAAGCGCTGATCGATACGGTGGAGGATGTCTTGTTGAGCAAACAGCAGCGTGTGGTGAACAACTATACGGCTGCGGCGATTTTTGCCAACAAGATTTTCAAGACCGATCCGCAGAAAAAGTGGCGGATTATCAAGCGGGTCGCGATTATCGTCCTGTTGCTTGCCTTGACAGGAGGCGGCGCCCTTTTGTTCAAGATGAAGGAAGCCGAGAGAATCGCCGATGCTGCGACAGGCATGTTCGAGCACGAGCAGAACGGGGATGCGTTTATCGAAGAAAGCGACTATCCGAAAGCGCTCAAGGAATACAGCGAAGCGCGCAATGCCGCCAACATCGTCAAGGACAAAATCCACGCGGCGCTTTTGAACAAAAAGCAGCGAATCACCCAGCTCATCGTGGACGGGGATACGGCGATGAAGGACGAGCAGTATCAGAAAGCGCTGGAAAAATACGACAAGGCGCTCAAGGAAATGAAAGGCCGGGACGATTTCAACGAGCCGGAGATTGCTGCCAAAAAGGAAAAGACCGAATCGTATTTGCTCGTGATGCAGTGGAAGAAGGAAGGCGACATGCTGTTCGAGGCGCAAGACTACGAAGGGGCTGCCGCCTTTTATCAAAAGGCGAGAAAGCTGGCGCTGGAATCGTCCTACCTCACGGGGGAAAAAGAGATTCGGGCGAAGCTGGACGAGGTGGAAGCGAAGAAAACGGGCATCAGCAAAGAGCAGAAAATGCTGTCCGCAGACAAGCTGGAGAAAAAAGGCGACGACAGCTACGCCGCTGGCGATTTTGCAGCGGCCGTCGAATCGTACACGATGGCGCAGGAGATGTATCAGGAAATCGGCGTGCTGGAAAAGGTTTTGGCGATGGAGCGCAAAGTGACCAAGGTGGAGGAAAAGCTGAATCCGCCAGCTGCAGTGCCTGTTGTTGCTGCTGAGCAAAGCACGCCGCAGGTTGTGCCATCGGCTGCACAGCAGCCAGCGGGTCACTCGGGGAATGCCGCAAGTTCTGTTCCGGCAGCAACTTCAACCCCGGCGGCGCAGCAGCAAGCGGGCAATGCGGGTCAAGCCAGCCCACCGACTTCGGCAACAACTCCACCCCCGGCGGTACAGCAGCAAGCGCCCAAACCGGGTCAAGCGGCCATCTCGACTTCGGCAGCAACTCCCGCCCCGGTGGTACAGCAGCAAGGGGGTAATGCGGGGCATGCGTCCACCCCGAGTCCGGTCGCAACTCCCGCCCCAGCGGTACAGCAGCAAGGGGGCAATGCAGGGCATGTCACCACCCCGAGTCCGGCAGCAACTCCACCCCCGGCAGCGCAGCAACAAGCACCCAAACCGGGTCAATCCGCCAGTCCGGCTCCTTCCGCTCGGCCAGTCGAGGGCAAGTCCGCTGCCGAATCACCAGCCAATCCGGCGCAAAAGGAGGCTGTCAAAGCACCATGATGAAAGAGATCGTACTGGACCGTTTGAACAAAATGGAAGATTTGGAACAGCGCAGGATGCTGAAGCAGATGATGAACAGCGTGTTTTTGCATCTGGTCGAATATCAGGAGGACATGCAAAAGAAGCTGGAGCAGCGGGTCTTCTCCGAATTTGAGGACAAGGAAGAGAAGCACGACATTTACGTCACGCTATGTCAGCGGGATGACTTCGATCCGATTCACGACTATTTGTACCCGATGATTCCGGGCGACGAACAAAAAACATGGTTCGATCGCAAGGAGTTGTTTGAGCAACTCGCCCGACAGGAAGAAGCGGTGCTCATGACGATTTTTCTGGAGTGCGAGTACAGCCGTCTCCAATCGCTTGCGCATGGCAAGCGGCATTTTCAGGGGCGTTTGACGACAGCGGAGCATTCGTACCCGATCGAAGTGCGCTTGCAGCCAAACCCGCTGTACGTAAACGAGCTGGAAAAGCTGTACAACATGTTTCAAAAAAACGGCATGCCGTGGAAAACCGTAAACCATCCGTACGCGAACAAGTTTTTCGACGTCATCCTCGTCTCCTGCGAGGGCGAGCTTGGCGAGGACGAGGAGATCGTGGAAGTGTCCGTCCACCTGGAAGAGTGGGAGCCTTACAAAAAGCTGGACGTCATCCCGCTCTGGAACATCGAACGGCTGGCCTTGAAAAATATCGGCTTCCCCGTGCCTGCTACCGATCGGGTGAACTTCGAGCACGTGCTGTCGCTGCGCAAGACAGGGAGCCAGCACGGGTATTTGGTAGACGGCGACGAAGCGCTGATCCGCTATATCAAGCGCACGCCCGAAGAATTGACCATCGTGTCTCCCCAGGAAAAGTCGGGAATTTGGCACGTCTGCAAAATTACCCAGCCTGTCGAGACGCCTACGTCCCGCCTGCACTATGAACTGGTGTCCAACCGCCGCAAGAGCAGCTTTGTCACCAGCTTCGCGCGCAAGCAAGGAATGCCGGTCCGGGCCAAGGGAGAGATCATTCGCATCGTCCACTCCTTCGAAGCAGCGGAGCAGCTGGAGCTTTTGCATGTGGAAATTCGCGAAAAAAGCAAAGGGACGGCCGCTACGTATGAGATGAATCCGTTTATCAGCGACAATGTCCGCGTGGAGCACGATAAAAAAATCATGCATCTCGGCTTTCGCAAGCGCGGAACCGACAGCTTTATTTTAGAGGATATGATGAGCTTTCTCGTGTCCGAGATTCAGATGTATTTCCCGGAATACAAGTGCGAAGGAGAATGGGCGTGAACTACATCTGGGATCTGGTCATCAAGGCCAGGCGCGCCGGAGTTGCCAAAAGAGACATTACGTTCCAAGCGGCGAAGGTGTACTCGCCTTACATGGAGCTGAGCCAGGAAGCGATCAACGCCAAAACCGTGGACAAGACGGTAGAAGTGAACCCGTTCTATCGCTTTGACGATATTTTCCGCGAGCTGTTTGATGTCAATTACACGGATGAGCCTGAACTGCGTCACGTCTTGTTTGACATCGTGATTCACCTGTTGGCCGATATCGATCTGGTGCAAGGAATGAACAAGCGAGAATACTACATCCGCTTTGTGTTGCGCGATCTCGAAGCGGGACTGTTCGGCAAAAGGACGGCGGATCACATTCGGTTGTTCACCCAGGAAGAACGTGAAATCATTGCGGGCAATTTGTTGCGACTGTATGAGACGGGAGAAGCAGTTTATTTGCTGCGGGACACGATGCGAAAAATTTTTCCCCGCTCGACCATCTACGCAAACTGCGAGGAGAAGGATGAACTGCTTCTGTATGTCGGGCAGGAGGAGACGGCAGCAGCGCGGGCAAGGCTGGAGCTGATCAAGGACATTTTCCTGCCTGTTCGCTTCCAGACAGAAGTGTATTGGCGCAACCACTTTGGCATTCTCGATGTGGAGGAAACCATGCAAATCGACAGCATGGCAATGTACTAGAAGGCACGTGATTTTGCTAGAAAGTCATGTGGGTGTGGGAGGAGCGTTCTCATGAGTAAAATGTCGTACAAGCTTCATATTCAAAAAGGCAGCATGGACGTCCCGCGAAACGAAACCACGTATACGCGAGATGAGCTGATGGAGATGACGACCTTTCAGCTGCGCAATATTTGTTACAAGGAAAAGCTGGTTGGCTCGGTTGTGAACAATCTCGATCGGGAAGGATTGCTGAACACGATCTTGCGGTTTCGCAGCGCGGAGGAGAGCTTGTTTATCGAATCGGATACAACAGGCGGCTTTGAACGGATCGAAGCGGCTTTGCATGCCTACTTGAATACGCCGCTGCCTGGGGCGGACTCCATCAAAATCCCGGCAAAGATGAGTTTGTATGCCGGGCTGGCTGTAGACAGGCTGGATGGCTATCGGGTGGAGTCGGCCCAAGGCTTGTCCGAGTCGAATGTCCTGCTCGTCAATGACTACATGGAGCTGTGCGGCATTTTTCAGCTGCGCAAAGAGGCAGACAAGCAGGGACGGTACATGCTGTTTTCCCACAAGGACGTCCCGTGGCGCAAAACCGTGAATCAGAGCTACAGCCTGCTCTTTTTTCGCAAGCAAGACTCGGATTATTTGTACAAAGCATACACCGAGGATAAGCCGCTCCCCCCTGTCAACTTGCACTATTACAAAGTGCCTGTAACGGATCTGGAAATCAGGGAGCTGGAAGAGACGGATGCTGTGCTGGCGATTGATTTCGGCACTTCTTCCACGACCGCTGGCGCTTTTTTGGACCACCAGTATGTCAGCGCCCCTTCCAGCAACGATTTGCTGAATGGCCGAATCAAGCTGAATGCGATCAATTACGTCGCGTTTCCAGACACGACCCAGAAAACAGAAGAGTGGATCGAGGTATTGCCGACCGTTGTCCAGGTAGCAGACTGCTCCGTCGCGCAAGACGTGCGCTACCACATCGGCTACGAAGCGCTGCGCCAGATGAAAAAGAACGGATACAGCTCGCATGCGACCGTATTTTTCGGATTGAAGCGCTGGGTGAACAGCTATCACAAGCTGGAAGAAGTGATGGACAGCCAAGGGAATACGGCCATGGTCAAACGTAGCGACATTTTGCGGCAGTACCTGCTGCATGTCATCCAGACGGCGGAGCATCAGTTCAAGTGTCGGTTTCGGCACTTGCATATCACCAGTCCTGTGAAGCTGAAAACGCAGTTCATCGAGATGTTTACGGACATTTTGCCGGAATACCGCATCGAATCGCAGGATGCGCTGGATGAAGGGATGGCGGTGCTGTTCAACACGATCGCGGACCAGATTGACAAAGACAGCTTCCTCGACGGCGAGACGTACCAAGCGCTGGTCATTGACTGCGGCGGAGGAACGACCGACTTGTCATCGTGCCGCTTTCGCATCGAGGATGGCCACATCTCCTATCGCATCGACATTAGCACGACCTACGAAAACGGCGATACGAACTTTGGCGGCAACAACATCACATACCGGATCATGCAGTTCATGAAAATCGTGTTTGCCGACTACTACAGCAAAGGCCGCCACGTAACCGACATCGACCAACTGATCGACATCCCCGGCTCGGAAATATTCCGGCATGTAGATGAGTTTGGCGTCGATGCTGTCTACGAGCAATTCGAACGGCGCTACCGGGAGGCAGAGGCGCTTTTGCCCACCTGCTACAAAGCTTACGAGAACAAAAGCCGCGACGACTATCAGCGCGTCCGCAACAACTTTCACTTTTTATGGGACCTGGCAGACCATATGAAAAAGGAGTTTTTCCGTCAGACGGGCATTTTGCGCAACCGGTTTACAGCCGAAGGAGAGCAGCGTCAGGAGCAGGATTTGAAGCTGACAGCAGTCGAGCGCTGGGTGCTGTCGATACGCGAGGATGGTCGCTTCCGGGATGTGTACGACTTGCCTGACGTCGTCTTCAACAGCAAAGAGATCAACCATTTGATCAAGGCGGACATTTACGAGATTTTGCGGGTGTTCCTCGACGATTTTTATCAGGAAGGAAAGCTCGCGGACTTTTCCATCATCAAGCTGACCGGACAGTCGTGCCGGATTGACGTGTTTCGCGAAGCGTTGAAGGAGTTCGTGCCGGGACGCAGCATCGAATTTCGCCAAAGGTCCGAGGACGCAGGAAAAGTACCCGACCTGAAGCTGTCCTGCCTGCGCGGCGCACTTCGTTATCAGAGCGCGAAAAAAGCGGGATTCATCGAAGCGCAAATCACCAATCACGCGCCTGTCGTTCCTTACTCGGTGACGGCGTTCACGCACAACAGACAGGAGCGGATACTGATTCGCAGTCAGGAAAAGCTGAGCCAGGTGCATGGGGCCATCTCCCGTCCGTACGGAGTGAGCGAGGTGGAGTTTTTCCTCAAGGAAAGCGACGGACTTTTGCGCAAGCGCTATTTGTACACGGACGACAGAAGCGCGTACAAGCCTGTGCTCTACGAAGAAATCCAGGCCAAGTACGCAAGCCACATTCCCCAGGAAGAAACCGACTCGATTCAAAACGGAGAGGTCAAGTTTTTCGTGTTTTCAGGCGGCAGCGAATGGGGATTCCACGTGGTGCCAGTCGCTCGGCAAAACGAGCAGCTACTTCTGGGGAAAAAAGTGTTCTTCGCCTTTGAAAGCGATTTGTCCGAGCTGGACTTTTTCGACGGGATGAAATAGCGAGTCAACCTAATCCATATGAACAAGAAGGGGGGAACAGCCTTGTTTTCCCATCTCTCTCCCCAATTTCACAAGGGGCGGATTCTCAAGCGGGAAATGCTCGAAAACTTGCGGGATTATCCGAGACATCTCGCGGAGCTGCATTTTCTCGCCTACACGGACGGAATTATTTCCGGCATGGACGTTGCGGTCGAGGACGGACAGCTCGTCGTCGGCCGTGGCATCATCAAGCATCAAGGCCGGATTTATTTGCTGGATCGCGAGGAACGGCTCCCGTACGAAGCGACAGGCAAGGAGACGATGCTGAAAATACGTTTCGACGAGCAGACGACGTTGACCGATTTTTTGGCGTACGAGACGCACTATGTGCTCGATACGAACATGGACATCGGGACGGATGAGCGCGAGCTGGGCCGTTTCAAGCTCAAGGAAGGCGCGAAGCTGCGCTCGGATTACCCGTATTTTCTCGATTTGACAACAGAGTACAACACGTGGAATTTCACGAATGTGGAATATGCAGGCCAGCAATACCCGACACTCGCTCCGGCGATCTTGCGTTATTTTTCGCACGAGCTGTTGAAGACCAAAACGACAAACGCCTTCGACCTCGCTTTTGCCACGCAAGGAATCAACGCCGAGCGAGTGGAGCGCGACCTGATTCTTCATTATATAGGCACCCGGTTGGGCTTCGGCTATCGCGCCAGCTCCAACCCGCAGATCGTCAGCTATTTGGGGCGTATTTTGGAAGAGGCGAAGAGCGGCGACAAGCCCAAACAAGAGTGGCGGGCGTCCGGGCGGCAGCGGGTGATTGTGGATTAGCGGAAGCGGGATGGCAACAATCAGGCAGTAGCCAGACGGGAGGGATTCGATGAGCAGCCAGTTTTTCACCTACAAGAACATCCAAGTGATGCCGTATGAACTGACTCATTTGCAAACGTTGAAAGTCGTGAAAAAAATGAACGAGCACGCGCGGCTTTGGTTTACCGGAATCATTTCCGAGGAGCAGAAGGATAGTTATGTGAATCAAACCAATTCGCAAACACCTGTCAAAATCGTTTTGACGGACGGAAAGGGAAAGCCGACAGCCTGGTTTGAGGGCATCGTGCTGCGGGTCAATGTCAAAGCGAGTCGGGGCGTGTATTACTTGTCGGTAGAGGCGGTTTCGTACACGTATTTGCTTGATGTCAAAACGAAGAAGCGCTCCTTCCAAAACCCGGCGATGACGTATGCCAATCTGGTGAAGACGGTACTGTCAGCGTATGGTAAAGCCGATTTTATCGACTCGGTTACCAAAGGTAAAACGCTTGGCACCTTTATCATGCAATACGAGGAGACTGACTGGCAGTTTCTGAAAAGAATGGCTTCGCGCTTCTATACCGGTCTTGTTCCCGCCACGACTTTTCCGCTGCCTAAATTTTTCTTTGGACTGCCAAGCGGCCAGGACAAGGGCAAATTGACGGCTGGCCACTACACCGTCCACAAGCGGGTGGGCGAGTTCCAAAGCGATTCGGAAAATAAGATTCCCGGAATCAACGAGCAAGACTATACGGTGTACGAGGTAGAGAGTGAGCAAGTTCTTGAGGTAGGCAACGAAGTCCAGTTCAAAAACAGGCCGCTTGTGGTCGGGGAAGCTGTCTCAGAAATCAAGGACGGCATTTTGACGCATACGTACAAGCTGTTTCCGCGCAAAGGCATGTACCGCAAGAAGCTGTACAATCATGCGATCATCGGGGCTTCCATCCAGGGACGCGTGCTCCAGATCCAAAATGACAATGTGCGGGCCAAGCTGGACATGGATGACCAGCAAGACCAGAGCACAGCTTACTGGTTTCCGTACTCGACGATTTACACATCCGAAAACCAGACGGGCTGGTACGTCATGCCGGAGGTCAACGATCAAATCCGGATTTATTTTCCCAGCAAGAAGGAAGAGGACGGGATAGCTATCAGCTCGGTTCTGAAGGATATTCCAGACGCCAAACCGGATGCCAAGAAAAAGTCAGGCGGCTCGGGAGGCGGAGCTGCTGCCGCAGGAGGAAGCGGCGGCGGAAACGATCGGATGAAAGATCCGGCGGTCAAGACGTTTCGTACGAAATACGGAAAAGAAATTGTGCTGGCTCCCGATAAAATCGTCATTTCCGCGGGGGAGATGTCGATTACGATCAGCGACAAGCACGGAATATCGATTGTGAGCAACCAAAACGTGAACATTACAGCCGGACAAGACATCAACATGTCTGGAAACACGATACACATTAATGCGCAAAAGATCGAGCTGACAGGCAAAGGGAACACGATTACGTTGGAAGACAAAATTGAAATGAAGGGCTCGGAAATCAAGATGAACTAGGAGGCTCGTTCAGCCATGAAAAAAGCGGAAGCGCTCCAGCATCTGTACGAGCAGGTCGCTTTGCCTGCGCTGGAAGAATGTGTTGCGGCTTTGGAATCTTTTTTTCTGGAAAACAGGGAGCGGCTCGTAGCGGATTTTGTGGAAGCGATGCGGCAGTTTGCCATCCAGATTAAAGAAAGGCAGGCACGAGGTGTTATGCCAGCTGTCGGATTTATTCACCTTTCGCTGTTGCGCACGTCCGTGTTGGACGGATCAAACCAATATTTGCTCGAAGCTTATACAGACAAATGGTATTGGGATGAGGCGGCTTGCTTTTCCCGCTATGACGCAGGCTGGGCTTTTCAAGAAATCTCCGGACTTCTGCGACTTTTGGAAGAGCGGCGCAAAAGGTACATGGGCGTGCTGGATGCACCGGATGTAGAACGGATGGTGCTCAAGGAGTTGGACTTTTTTGCCCAATTCGTGACAGCTCTTGCCCGTCTCTCCCTATCAGAAGTGGTCAAGCTGCCAGAGTACAAGCAATTGGAAAAAGCGCAGCGATTTCAAATCCGGGTGGGCGAGTTTAAAGATTTGAGCGAGCCGGTCTATGTGGAAGATATCCAGGCGAGAGAAGAAGAGGAAGCGAGAAAGCTGCTGGAGCAAACAAAAGGGGCGCAGTGTACGCACGAAACATTTGCCAACATGCAGTTGCGCGAGATCAAGGCGGACGGGCTGGATTTGCGATTCAACGACTTTAGCAGCAGTGATCTGGCTAACAGCGAGTTTCGTCAATGCGTGCTGATGGGTACGCGCTGGATCGGCAGCAAGCTGACAAACGCTGACTTTCGCCATTCGTTGCTTTGCGATGCCGATTTTCGCCAAAGCGACCTTCGTGGGGCCAATTTCACTTACACAGACGGACAGACAAGCAATGACAAACGGTATAGGCAACCAGGCTTGCTTGGCATCCGGTTTGATCAGGCGAATCTGGAGGGGGCGGATTTTCGCCATTCTCGTCTATACAGGGCAAGCTTCTGCGGAGCAAATTTACGACAGGCGATCTTTTTGGAACGGGATCAGGATCGGTTTGCGTTGACGGACGAACAACGGGAAGAGATTTGCTGGGCAACGGAATGAAGGAGGTGATCACGGTGCGGGATTACTATTTGCTCACGGAGGACAGGCGTATCTCGCGGAAGGTGCAGCCCACTGGCTTGCCACTGGAAGAGGGGATCGAGGCGCTTTTGCCCGTGACTGTTTTGGAAGTCCGGTCGGAGGGGAGCCTCACGTATCCGGATTGGTTGGACAGGCCGTTGTACATGCTGTCCGACCGGATGAAATCCATTACCGCCAAGTACAATCTGGGCATTCGTTGGAAACGCGTCGATTTGATCGACCGACAACAAAACGATCGGAATGTGTATTGGATCATGCAGGTTCCCCCGGTGGATGCGCTATCCGTGGGCAGCGAGTTTCACCAGAATGGAGCGTTGAAAAGAATGGTGCTGGACTACGAAAAGGTAAAGCGACACCATTTCTTCTCGGTGCAAGGCATTTTGGAGCCGTACATCGTGGTGAGTCTGGATGCGGCGGAAAGTTTTCTGCGTAGAGGCTTGACTGGTTTCGTATTGCAAAAAGTGGAGATCGAGTCGGGGAGACAGACATGACAGAACATTGGGATGAAAAAATTTTGGATGTGTGGAATGAGCTGCAAATGAAGCGGCAGCTGGAGGAGATGAGTCGGCAGCGACCACAGTTGACCTGGGAAGAATGTCTGGCGGCTGCGGAGCTTGGAAGCATGGAGCATGACGGGCGCACGTTCGCGTTTGAGGAGAAAGTGATCTTCGACGGACAGGTAAGCATGATTTTGCCGCGCACGCTCCAGCTTATGCCGAGAGGACTGGTAGGCAAAAGCAGCACGGCACAGCAGCATGAGCAGCTGGCTTTTCAGGACGAAGCAGGCACGATTTTGCTTGGTCTCAACCATATGATCCATGCGCTTTCGGTGAATGAGAGCGAAATTTTTTTGCGTGAGATGACGGCACAGATCAAAAGCAAGACGCCAGGTTTGCAGATCGTAAAAAACGATGTGTGGGAGCAAGCTGGTCGGTTAATGGCGAGTTACGAATATGTCGTTCCGAAGCCAGACGGTAACTTTTATCAGATCATGTTCGCGACGTCGCTAAACGGGAGAGCTTTTTTTGGCAGCTTGGTGTTTTCGGCGAGTGAAGCGTGGGTGTGGCAGCCGATTGCGACCGCATTGATCCGGACTCTAAAGATAAGCGAGGGCGTATAAGCTTTTGGTGAATGAGTGGGAAAGGAGAGAGGGATATGCTGGAAAACTTGCTCAGGGCGCTGAGTGCAGGAATATTTGGCGAAGAGTATTCGTATGTCGTACGCGGTGCGACAGCAAAATGCTCGCAAGGAACAGACCCCGGGGTGCTAAACTTGCCTACGTGCCACGGAGTGTACAGTCGCGGAAAGCCTGTCATGAACGTCGCAGATCACGCTTCGGGTGCGAATATTGGCTGCTTCGGATTTTGCAAGCTGACGGGAAGCCAGTGCGTGCCGCAGACGCCGGAAAAGTGGACGGACGGAAAAGAGGATGTGCTGGTGGATAACGAACCCGCTTTGCTGAGCAAATCGCGGCTAGTTTGCACTGCCTCAGGCATCATCACCATTGACAAGGACGGACAAGATTGACGTCAACCTGCGACCTGAAAAAGGGAGGGAAATGACATGCAGGCAACAGATGGCGTCAT
>NZ_DOTK01000068.1:0-17917 GCF_003521185.1 Brevibacillus sp. | reverse complement strand
TCATGTAAATGCCTCCTGTTTTTGTAACACCATACGACCTTACGGAAGGCATTTACAACCCTCTTTATCCTTTTTGCGGCTCGTTAACCGTGATCGTGGTAAAGCATGTTTACATTCATTTTTGAATGTCACGCCTTCTGCGGTAGTAAAAAGGAGCGAAACAAAGCGTGTGCTCTGTCTGCTCCTATCTTCATCCTTGAAACTTGCTTCTAGCTTGTTGTAGTATCTCGACCAACTGGTCTAACGAGCCGTCACTTTTTTGCTTCTGCATATCCCTGAGCTTGCCGTTCTCCCGAATAAGTGCCGCGACATTCATCTGGACTTTGGTGATGGCGTCTTCCATCGCTCTGATTTCAGTAGGGTCAGGCTTGTCCTTCTGTTCCTCCTGCTGAATACGTTGAAGCATTCGCCTAATGCGTAACGCTGAAAGTCGATACTCGCTATCCACCTGTACATTCGGGTCGGTTGAAACCTGATGGTACAACTCTTGCTCTTCCTCGGTTAGCGTATCTAGCCAGATCGTTTCATACAGTCCATGCCTCAAGGCGTTTTTGTTGCCTTTTAGACGCTCGCTATGCTTCGTCTTATCCTTCGGACCCGTGGATTTTCCACCATGGAACCTGCAACGTCCATTCTTTAGAGCCGCTTTTTTACAAGCTTCACCGCTTTTCGTCTTGGCTCCGCATTGGCTTTTTTCCATCCTTTCACCGCCTAACCTCATATCATGGGGTATCGTTTCCCCTACCGGGGGTGGGCATCTTGCCTCCAAGCTGTTTAGCTATGTGTTTTCTGCTACGTATGAATATTCTCTATCGGTTTCAATACATGTTCACTATTCTTGTTCATCTTCTTCAAGGAACGATTCCTTTAATGCTTTCCTTCTACTTTCTTCCCTCTGTTTCTTATGCAACTGAAATGCCTCAAGTTGTTCTGTTTTAACTATGAACGTAAAGCAATCAAAGTACATTCGTGTTAGTTCTGCTTTCGTTTCGATCTCGTGAAGTAGCAGTTCCCATAAAAATTCTTCATGTTTCGTCATTGTGTTACTTCCTCCTGTGACTTTCGTATTTGGTTGCTCTCGTGGTTTCGTGTCTGTTTCGGTAAAATGTCCTTGGTCGTACATTTGAATGGGTGCGCTACCTACGAGCGTTTGGCTTCATGTGTTATTCCTTAGATTGCTGTACCTTTTGTTCCCAATATCTGCGCTCGTACTCCTTCGCTTTCAGACGATTCTCCGGCTTCCGCCTCCATTTGCGCCGATACTCACGTTCGTATTGTCTTCTATATTCTCGACGTGCTTCTAATGCTTCCGGACTCAATGACTTCATTAGCTTATCCCTCCAGTTCAGCTAACCGTTTCTTTTGAACAGCCAAGCATCTTGATGTTTCCTTCATTTCTTCTTCTGCTCGTCGTATCATTGCTGCGGCTTCTTCTTTCACTTTTTCAAGCTCTGTATGTTGTCGAGCCAACATATTTTCGTTATAGGCTCTCTTTTCCTTTAGTACACATGCTTCGATTTCAAGTTCATTCATGTTGCGAATCGCTTCTAACCTCTCATGATCGTCTAGCTGATCTGCTAATGAGGTCAATCTTTTTGCTTGGTCAAGCAACTGATTTACTTCTGTCATCACCTGTACGTCGGTTCGTCCTGACTGGTTCAGCTTATCCGCTTGATTTCTTAGCTCTCTGGCTTGCTGGTAATGCTCCGCAATTTGTGCTCTAATCGCTTCATACTCTGCTTGAGCCTGTGCAATTAATCCTGTTTCCTCTGCTACTGCCTGTACTTCTTTTGCCATTCGTTTCGTCCTCCTTTGATTTTGGGCATGCAAAAAAAGCTCATTCCTACTCATGGTTCAAGTTGGAAAGAGCTTTTGAAGTTTATCAAGTGTTTGAATCATTTAGTGTTTGGTTTGTTTGTTGTATTGTACGATCTTGTTGCCACATTGTAAACCCAATCTATATTTTTGCATGGGTTACTGGTTGAATGATTGTTTTAATCGTCACTAAGCAGTTCAATCAATATTGAAAAATGTAACAATAGTTTACTCGGCACAACCATTATCTAGCGCATCCAAGGTTTCATCACTAATATCTAGTGGTTCCTGTTCATCCCAAGCAACATCTGCAATTATAATAGAATTACCATTTATATATATATATCCTTCCCTTCTATAGAAAAAGCCACCTCTTTCATATAGCTTTATTGCTGGCTCAAACAAATCCTTGTTATCCATAGCAATTGGATTTTTTTCATCAATAAGAGCGCATAATTCAAGATAACTCGTAACGAGAGCTCTATGGTAAGAATTATTTATTTCATTCAGTATTTCAATCATCTCAATGTTTTCTTGTGGCTCAGTGATCGAATTTGAAATCATAATAAAAGGAGGTACACAAGTACCTGGATAATCTCTTAAAAATTTGGTTGCTCTTCTTAAGTACTCTCGACACAAATAACTTTGTGACATGGTTTCCTTTTCTCCAAGACTGCCCCAATCTATTACGGAAATACGTT
Organism: Brevibacillus sp.; assembly: GCF_003521185.1. Classification (NCBI taxonomy): domain Bacteria; kingdom Bacillati; phylum Bacillota; class Bacilli; order Caryophanales; family Paenibacillaceae; genus Brevibacillus; species Brevibacillus sp. The sequence continues at coordinate 15,401 of NZ_DOTK01000068.1, read as the reverse complement.
TAATCGCCTGATTTAAATATCCCACATTCATTCTCCTTTTTCTTTTTCTAGTTGTTTTTCTATCTTACCTTGTTCTTTAAGATTATAGCTAAACGCCCCTTCAAACTCACCTTTAGGTTGAGGATCAGCTGCGTCGTGTGCTCCTGGAGGTTTAGAACCAAAGGAATTCGAGTCAGGATTGTATGCACCAGGATTTTTATATGGATATCCTTGCTTCATAAGCTTAATTTCCGTAAGCTCATGTTTAATCATTTGTTGTAACCACTCTTTTTGTGATTGTGTTAATTCTTTCTCTTTTTGTGCTTGCTTCCATGCGTAACCAAAATCAGCATCAGGAGTAAATTGCCCTACTCTATAGCTTTTATCATTCAATGGTATTTTATGTGAATCAAAAAAGATGTGTTGCTTCACTGCGCTTATTTCTTCTACTGATAAACCAGTATTTTTTGCAACCTGTTTAATATCTTCCATACCCACACTTCTAATCTCATCATAGTGCTTTGATGCAAGCCTGTAATTTGCTTCATCAAATATAGTTTCAAAGGTCGGTTTATAATTATCTACACGGTTATATTTACTCCAATCAATCTTTTCAATTTTAACCGGACCTTTACCCGTCCCCTCACCCCTCGAACTCCCCCGTCCTTTCACCAACCCACTAACTCGCTCGGCCCCTTTCGCTAGCCATGACGCCCCTACCGTGAAAGCTCCGCCCAACACGGCTCCAAACGCAAACGATTCCAGCGCTTTTCCCCCGTCCGGCGTCCGGCCGTCCCACAGCTCCCGGAGCGAGTAGTCGATATACCCCGACGATCCTCCGATAAACATCGCAGAGCCAAGTCCCACGCTCGTTTGGCCTCCCGTCAGCGGGATGACCGATCCTCCGCCGATCCCTGCGGCCGGGCCGAATATCGCTCCGCAGACTGCCCCGATCACAGCCCCCTGAGCGGCGCTTTTGAGGTAGTCGTAAGGACTGCTTGCCTCCCCGTTTATGAGATCGGACGAGGCGGTCATCACGACCCCGCCTATCGCTCCGAGGGCGGCCCCGACTGCCGCTGCTCCAATCACCGCACCCGCACCAAACGTAGCTACCGTCAAAGCCACCGCCCCGACAATCGCCACGGCGGCCAGGACGCAGACTGCCAGCTTTCCCCAGTCAAACTGCGGTTCGGGTGGTGGTGGCGTCCCTTGCTTCGGTTCGTCGTTGTACGGCGGAAACGTCGTCCGGTCCCGCCCTGCCGCATGAACGGCAGTACCTAGAAAGTGATACTCGCTCTCCAGCGCAAATCCGCTTGGTGCACTCGTTTTCTTGACGAGAATCTGGCTTTTCGCCTGGATTACGACTCGTTTCGGGGTATACAGCGATATTTCTTCCTTGGCGTTCAGCACGAGTTTTTTGTGGCTGGTTAGCGTAATTCCAGTGTTGTCGTCTATCGTCAGCTTCAACGGCTCCTGGCATCCGCTGACGATGTTGATGGCTGTAGGCGACAGCTCCAGCTCGCTTCCGTGCTCCGTGCCGAAATACCGGATGTGCGGGTTGCCTGTTTTCGCACAAATCTTCCCGTTTTTACGGACGCAGCCAAGCACCATCGCCCGTTTGCCCGTCGCATCGGGGAAGTACAAATGGGCGTTCGTACCCACCTGCGGCATGCAGTACATCGCGTTGCCTGTCGGCGGGGCAAAAGGGAATCCATACGCCGTTTCCTGTGACTGCCGCTCGTCTATCTCCAGGTGCAGCTTGACCTCCTCGCCCTTGACCGCCAGCACCTTGCCCTCTAGCGAGACACCAGAGAGCTTCGGGTTGTGGATCGGCTCTTGGCGAATGCCGTCCAGCCGGGACAAACGGTACGTATAGAAAAACAGTCCCTGCTGAATACGGGCATGTACCTCGCTGACCACCATCCGCTTGTTGCGAAACCAGATCTCATCCCCGATCGCATACCGCTCGCCGGACTCGATTTCATAGGTGAAAAAATCGGTATCGTGCAAGCCTGCCGCATCTCCACCTGCTTTTTGATACGCCAACAGGTCTTTGCTTGCTGTATAGGCCGTATCGTTCGGCAAGATATGGCTTTTCCCTTGCGGCATTCCAAAAGAGAACCGCGGTGTTGGCTCCATGATATCACTGACGAGGAGCGCGTGAAAATGGCTGGCCAGCCGCTTGAGCAGCTCCCAATCCGTCTCGTCGTACTGGATGATCGGCTCTCCAATCGGGACTTCATCGCCGATGCTGATGGACACATTGTGACCCGGATACGTCTTGGTGACCTCCTGCACCAGCTCAGCATAAGTCATCTCCACCCTCTGGAAGGAGCGACGTTTTTTGATTACGTCCAGTTGGAAGGTTCCGGACAGCCCTTCCAGTTCAATGACGTACACGTCTTGTGTATGATTGATCTGGACAGAAGTCAGCAAGCCCTTGAAAAGCGTCGTTTCGGCTTCGCCATCACTGTCGTACAGATGAATTTCATCATCTGCGACAGCCTGCAACACGGCGTTTCCCTTTTCACTGTCATCCACGATCCCGCGTACATACAGACGCGCATGCTCGTTAAGCCTCCACTCCACCCGAGCCTCTTCGATTCGTTTGATCCGGTAAGGCGCTGTTACCCGGATACGCTCATACCCTGTCATTCCTTCTCGGCCTCCATTTAGCTTTATTCGTCGTTCTGTCCGTCTGTGAGAAAGCGGATGACACCCTGGTAGCCGCAGATGAGTTGGGAATCGGTCGTAAGGGCGGCTTTGCCTTCTACTCTCGTATCTTCCTTCGCCTTGAGCCAGGGAGCGCAAATAGTAGGCGTGCAAGGCTTTCCGGCAATGTTTTGTCCGTCTTCGGCGATCAGGTAGATGGTGGCGTTGCTTGGATTGGATGGGCTTTGGCAAATTCCGAAATGGGCAATATTTTCACCCGTTTTGTAATCTTCACTATTCATCACAGGTTTTCCGTTCACATACGAGCCGTGGCTGACTGGTAAGTTAATTCGCCGCGCATGGCTGCCACAATTGCAGCACATTTTCGCCCCTCTCACCACATAGCGCGTTCCCTGCATCTTCGGTTCCTCCTTTATTCAACCGGCACTCGTTCCAGCCAGATTCCTGTCAAATCCCGCCGCAGGATGCTCTCGGCCACGTCCAACCGGACGACGATCAGCGGTTTTTCACTCTCCTTGATCCGGACAATCTTTTTGCCGCGCATCTTTTCTTTATGGAGCACCAGCTTTTTGATTCGGCTTTTGCCATGGTGAAACTCGGTACGAGGGCTGAGCACTTCCCGTTCTTCCAAAATGGGGAGGTAGTAGTTTTTCTGCAGCTGGCGGGAGAGGTCGATTAGCGGAGTCAGTTTAAACAAGGTGTCGGGTTCGTAAACTTCCACCACTCGCTTCAGCTTGTCCGACAGCAAAAGCAACTGACGATCCATTATGTCAAGAAAGCTGCTGCCTGCTCCCGCTTTGACGTGAAAGATTAGCGGGTCAGCGATTTTATAAGCACGTGATATTCGCATATCGCGAATGTCGATTTGTTTGTGCACATCCATCAGCAGAGGCACATCTGTATACCGTTCATCTTGTTTCAGCAAAAAGTAGTCCATGATTATGCTCCCGCTCCATTGGTTTCCTTGTCCGCCGGATCAGGATGAGCGTACAGGACTTCGCATTGATCCCGATATTCCCCGGCCAGCAGGCAGATTTTCAAAGATTTGCCCATCTGACGGTAGCCTGGACACTCCAGCAGCATCGGCACCATGCTCTTCATAAATTCCACCGCCAGCAAGTGATACTTGATGGCTTCGCTTTGCTTGATCCGCTCGATATCCATCGATGTGATCTTTCTTGCGTAGGCGGACTTGACCTGCTCCAGCTCCGTCATCCGCCGAAACAAAGGGGCGAAGATGAAGTCCGCTTCCCACGCCACCGTGCATTCTGTCCTGTCCAAAAACCAGTTTTCATCATGCGCATCCAGGCGGTATGCTGCACTGTTCTCCATGATGCTTGTCCGCAAAAAGGAAAAGAAAATGGTGTGAATCTCTCCTTTGCTCCCCTGTTCCTGCTGTCTGGCTGCCTGTGTGCACAGCGCATCGAAAGCTTGGCAAAAGCCGTTCTCGATGCCTGCTTTTTGCTCGCTGTACCGCTGGTCAATCTCGATCAGATCGTACTGCCACCGATCCAACACATGCTTTTGCCAAAAATCGTGCATGGCCGCCTGTTTGTCCATCAGCTTGCTCACTTGATATTTACCTTCGCTCCGCTTAAAGTCACGTCGTCTACGATGCTCAGGGTAGCATCTGCCTGCTTCATATCTATGCCCGCTTCTCCATGAATGAGCACCTTTTCTCCCCCTGTGATTTCAATATCTTCCTTGGCTGTGAGCGTGATTTTCTTGTCGCTGTTGATCTCGATGCCGCCATCGTCTGTCAGCCGCATCAACAGCTTGCCGCTGCCAATAATCTCGATTGCTCCTGGCCGGAAAATGATTTGCTTGCCGTATTTCGTGCTGATGCTTTTGATGGAAGGATCGCTGCGCTTTTGCGGATCAGACGAGAGCAGGTCGACAGAGCTTGCGGCAAAAGCATGCTGCTCTTTTGCATCTGGAAAATACAGCCTCACTTCATCACCGATTTCCGGCATGCAATACCAGCCGCTGCCGTCGGGGGAAGAGTACACCGTGGAATACGGGAACCAGATTGCTTCTTCAACAGTTTGTTTTTGATCGATAGACAGATGTACTTTTACCGAATCTTTGGCCACATCCAAGACCTTGCCAAATAAAGAGGAGCCAGCCAGTTCAGCCAAAGACAATTCAGGCCAGCTCAGCAATCCTTTCTGATCGCGCAACACGTATTGGTTGACCAGGATTCCGTGCTCCATCCTGGTTTCAGCGCTGTATACGTAAAGCGTGCGCCGCTGAAAAGTAACGGTGCTGCACAAATCCAATATTTTGTTGCTGGTGACCTCATAGCTGATCGTATTCTGCTCCGTAAAATCCTGCTTGTCGTTTTCTGCTTTTCGTTTGTATTCCTGCAAATTCTTTTTGATCGTGTAATTGTATTCTTCCAGTTTTTGCGGTTCGCCCGAGTCAGGGATTCCGACAAAATATCTGAGTCCCTTTTGTGTGCAAACTGGCACAAGTGGCGCTTGGAAGTGGGAAGCCAACCGCTTGGCAAACTCCCAATCGGTTTCCTTGTACTGAACTAGCAAGCCCCCGATCTGCTTTCCGCCTGATGCTTCATCGACCACATCGGCCCCAGGATACTGTGCGGTAATTTTGGCAAACAGGTCGCGATAAGCAAGTCGTTTATTTTGGAAAGAACGAGTTTTCTTGGCAATGTCCATCTGGATCGTTGTGCTGTAGGCCTCAATGACGATGTGCCTTACGTCTCTTACAGATTGGACAGACAATTTGGTAACGACACCTTGAAACAAAACGCGTTTCCTCGCTCCATCCTGAACATACAGCTCTATTCTTTCGTTCTCATCCGCCTGTTCGACGTACTGGTCGAGCTTTTCCTCAGGCACGATTCCACTGAGGGTGAGTTTGCTATGTTCGTTTAGTTGTCTGCTCAGGTGCAATTGTGTCATTTTTTCGAATTGGTAGGGCGATACGAAAAGGTCGGCATACGTAAAGACGGTTTGGCTCATCCTTGCTCTTCTCCCTTATCCGCTTCTGTGACGCTTACTGTCCTCATGACTTGAAAAGCAATTTCCCGCCAGTCTTCATACTCGGCGTAAGGACAAGCAAACGTGCCCATGACCATTTTTCCTTCCAGCGCCAGAAAAAACATGAGGTGATACAGGAAGCCATCCAGTGCCGGGCTTTTAAACTCGAAGTAGCCAATTTGCTTTTCGCCCACGGTTTCTACCCCGTCTGTATAGAAAACATTTGCCGGATTGGCCTTTTTGATTGCCGCTTTCATTCCTGCCGTCAGTTGCTTGACCCACTGGTCCTGCAAGTCTTGGTCAATCCGACTCAACGTGAAGTTGATGCTGCCACTCTCATCACTTTTAATAATCTGCGGGCGCTGCTGGTACGGATATTTGAGCGAACGCAAGTGCTCAGGCATGTCCACAAAATCTTTGGGGATAGGCAAGCAGACCTTGTTGTCCCAAAATGCCTGCTGCTCAAACTCGTAGAAGCGGCTTCCCACTCTGACGGGTCCATCGCAAATCACAAGAGGCACACTCGCTTTTTCCGCTTCATTCAATACCGCCAGTATCTTTTCATCCATATGTCCCATAACCCGTATCACCTTTTCTCTATGGAATCCTATTTAAAATCCTAAATAAAGAAAAAAATACATATTGTACCATTCGTTTTCTTTTATCTGTATCGGAACTTTCCCAAGTTCGCTTCACCGTAAAATAGAAAAAAGGAAAACCCATCGTGAGTAGAATGGGCTGCATGAAACTAAAAATGCCAAAACAGGACGAGCTTTAACAAAACGGCTTGCTTTCAAGTGAACTCGAAAGAATATACTTTGTATATGGCATGCCAATCAGCACAATGCTTGAAATTGCCGAGCTAAAGGGCCAAGGGGATTCGACACTAACGGAAAGGAGGTTGCTTGTATGAGCAAGCCATACCGTGTTTTCCTAACATTTTTATGAATATTCAGAATGATAAACACCAAGCTTGGCGTAGTCGGTATTTTACCGCAGATTTCCGAGCACTATCAAATCAGCCCTTCGCAAGCAGGACTGCTTGTAAGCTCGTTTGCCTTAATCATCGCCATCTTTGCCCCGAATTATGTGGCGTTATTGCTGTTCCGAATCGCGCCTGGCTTCACTCTTACCAAACGCAAAGGCTGTCCCGAGGTTCAAATGTCCCTATCAGACAGCCTTCGCTTATGTTTATCCCGATACTTACGGCTCTTACCTCTTATTCCTCAAAAACAATAACCCGAACGCGGACAAGATGCCTAATCCGGCAGCGCCATACGTGTTGATGAGCACTTTCCGTTCCCCCGTTCCCCAGTACAGCAGCCCGTGCAAGGTCAACGAAACGACACAAAGCAAAAATGTCCATTTTACTACTTGCTTCATCGTCGATCTGCTCCTCCCGTCCGCTACTGTAGCACATCGACACGCTCGATATTGCGAATCGACATAAACGCGACCGCCGCTCCGAGTAATGCAAGGCCAATCGGCACCGCTATGATGGAGTATAAAGTGAAGCCGTTGACGTTCTGGCAAACGAGCGTCACCACGAAAATCGATGACACGATGGTGGCCGCGCCTGATTTCTTGCGCATGCCGAAGTAAAGCGGAATCAGGCTTAAAAAGCTGGTCGCCAGCGCACTCATGACGACCGTCAGCAGTCCTTTGGCTGCGACAGGCAACGTGAGCGGCTCTGAAACAACGGGCATAAACAAATTAAATACATAAAATCCAGCGCCAACAAACAGGTTCGTCGCAATATCCGCAATCAGCGTAAACAGCACGACGACAAGCAGCTTGGCGGCGATAAGCTTTTTGCGATTGATCGGGTACATGAATAGCACCATGATCGATTTGTTGCGGAACTCGTCAATGACAAGCCGTGAAATGAGCACTGCCGCGAAAACGATAAACGTTCCTCGAATAAACGTATCTATGACGGAAAACGCCATGTCATAACTTTTAAAAGACATATCTTGTTTCATTTCCGCGTCAAGACTGATCAAGCAAATAAAACCCAGAATCACGACGTTGGCAATGATCGCCCCCCGTATATAAGACCATAGGCGAAGTTTGCGCATTTCGAGCTTCATCAGTTTAAGCAACTACCCCACCCCCACCCAGGATAGAGAGGAAATAGTCCTCAAGTGACCCTTTTTTCTTATGAACCGCTTCGATCGCGACATCGTGCAGCACCAGAGCCTTCAACAGCTCACTTTGTGGAATGCGGCTATCGTAAATGCGGACTTGGCCTTCGTCGGTGATGCGCACGTTGGAAATATGCAAATGGTTCTCAAGTATGTAAGCCGCCTTACTGCTTTCGTTCGTTGTAATTTCAACATATTCTGCCGTTTGCCTGGCGATTTGTTCCATCGAAACCTCCTGCAGCAGCTTTCCCTCGTTCATGACTGCAATCGTGTCGGCGATCAGCTCGATTTCACCAAGAATATGGCTTGAAATGACAAGCGTCATCCCGTACTGCTTGCACAGCATTTTGAACAGATCGCGAATCTCCTTGATGCCTAACGGATCGAGGCCGTTAATCGGCTCATCGAGGATAAGCAGCTCCGGTTTCGTCATGATCGCCCGCGCGATGCCAAGTCGTTGCTTCATCCCAAGCGAAAATTCCTTGACCGCTTTCTTGTCAATCCCGTTCAAATTCACCAGATCAAGCGCCTCGTCGATCGACTTTTTGTTATGGTAGCCCATGTATTCACCATGCAGCTCCAAGTTTTCGTGAGCCGTCAGTTTTTCGTAAAAAATCGGGTTTTCAATGATCGTACCCATCCGTCCCAACAAATGGTACGAATGATCGGTCAGCCTTTCGCCGAAAAGTTCGATTTCGCCCGCCGACGGCTTCACCAGGTTGGTGATCATTTTCATGACGGTTGTTTTGCCTGCTCCATTTGGGCCGAGCATGCCGTATATTTCGCCTTGCTTGATGTTCAAATTGACGTTGGAAACAACTTCCTTGCCCTTATAAGCCCGGGTCAACTGCTTCGTCCTTGCGATATGCGTCATCGTTCGATGCCTCCCTCGTTCTTTACAGGCTTTATTGTAAGCATCGAAATTTGCTTATTCCTTACCTGATTCTTACAAATTCCTTAATCAGTGAATGCGATTCGTTTCAGCTTGACGGTAAACATCGTTTTTTCATAAGGCTTGCTCTGGATGCGAATCGTTCCTCCCTGCGCTTCGACAAGCCGTTTCGTAATCGTCAGCCCGAGACCGCTGCCTTGATACGCTTTGTTGCGGGAGTCTTCCAGCGTGTACATGCGCTCGAACACCCGATCTTGATGCATCTCATCGATCCCTTTGCCCTGGTCCCATACGTCCACGTACACGAACTCGTCGTCGCCCCGCAATGTTAGTCCGACGGCCCTTCCCTCCCCGCCATGCTGAATCGCATTGGCAATCAAATTGTTCAGGACACGATCCAGCGCTTCCTCGTTCCCCCATGCAAGCAGCGGCTTGTCCGGAATGTCGATAACGACTTCGAAGCCTTTGACCGTCAGGGTGTCGTAAAAAGCCAGCATGTTTTTTCCGCAAACGTCGTTCATGTGAATCCCGGAAAGGGAAATCGGCTTGTCTCCCGACTCCAGCCTGGCCAAATCAAAAAACTGGCGGATCAGCTCCAGCACCTCATTTGCCTTGGCGTGCACCTTGGTCAACAAAACTTTTCTTTCTTCGGCGTCCATATCCGGGTCCAAATTGATCGTTTCGATGTAACCAAGCACAACGGTAAGCGGCGTCTTCAAATCGTGCGAAATGTTCGAGAGCATTTTTCGCATCGACTGCTCCATCTTCAAGAAATTCGCCGTCCTGTGCTGGTTGTGCTCCAACAAATGATTGATTGCGATCAAGACTGGTATCAAGGCGCGATCGTCCGTAAAAACGAGCAACTTCTCGCTTGTGTCTCCCGCGATAATTTCGTTTAATTTGTTATGCATTTTCTCCAGGTTGGAGCTTCTTGCTCGATAAGCACGGTATTGAATGGCAATCACTACAGTCAAAATCACAACGAGTACAGCCAGCGCGATCACCATGTCAGTTGCCTTCCCACTTGTAGCCGATGCCCCACAGCGTCTTGATATACTTGGGTTCGGACGGGTTGTCTTCGATTTTTTCCCGCAACCTTCGGATGTGGACGTTAATGACGTTTTCGTCGCCGTAATATTCGTCATTCCAAATAAAACCGTACAGCTGCGCTTTCGTGAACACACGATTCGGATTTGTGGTGAACAGCTTCAAGATTTCAAATTCTTTGGCCGTCAGTTTCAGGTCAACATCGTTTTTCGCCACTGAAAAATTGTCCAGATCAATGCGCAGCACGTCAAATGTCAGCACTCTGGCCGCTCCAGACGCCTGTTCTGTTGCTTCGGTGGCGATTTGTCCGGCAGTCGAATACGTCGTGGCACGACGAATCGCCGCTTTGATTCGGGCTGTCACTTCAATGAGCGAAAACGGCTTCGCGATATAATCGTCAGCCCCGAAGCCAAGCCCGATCGCCTTGTCGACATCGCTGTCCTTCGCCGACATGATGAGAATCGGCACCGAACTTTTTTCGCGGATCAGCTTAATTACCTCGATGCCGTCCAGTTTCGGCATCATCACATCGACAATGACGATATCGAAAGCCTTTTGCCGAAACAGAGAAATCCCCTCCAAACCATTAAACGCCTCCGAGACGTCGTAGCCTTCTTTGACCAAATAATTACGCAACATTTCCACGATCTGGGTATCGTCTTCTATTAACAATATGCTGTGCGGCATGATGCTCCCTCCTAAAATTTCCATCGTGAAAATTATAGCCCGGTGCAGAGAGGATGCATAGAATTTGCGTAAAAATGGAGTGGACCTCTCACACAGGCAATACAACCGTCGAAAAAGCAAAAAAACAGCCAGCACAGAGCGGCTCTGCAATGGCTGTTGACAACGAATGCTGGGTGATTAGCGGTTCATGAGGCGTTTATCAGAAAGAGCTTGCTCTATTCATGCATCCGCAATCCGCCAAAAAAGAACCCCACCTTTTGGATGGGGCTTAACTTAAACTGGATTGATTACTTCCAACTCAAACGATACCGATCCGCTTCCCCCTTTCCCATCATTTGCGGTAAGCGTTATGACTGCAACACCAGGCGTCTTTGCTGTAACCAGAATCCTTGTACTTGTATTCGGTTGGCCATTAATATCAGTAAAACTCTCCTGACCGATTGCTACGTCCACAATAGTGGAATTACTAGAAGAAACTGTGTAAGTCAAGCTGTCCCCATCATCATCAATAAGCCAGCTTTTTTCCGGCTTTTCGTTAATTCCCACCACCATATACATCCCGGGAATGTTTGCAGGAAAGTATTCACGCTGGCCAATAAAAGCATTTGTGTTCACTCTTGGCGCATGATTGCTAGTCTCGTCTTGAACCTTCTCTATCTCTCGGTTGTATAACGAGCCTACACCGTACAGGCGTCTTTCAACGCATACGGCGTGCCATCAGCGGATGAGACATGTACTTTTTACAACGGGCGTTGATAGAGTAACAAAAAGGATCAAGATTTTCGCCTAACTAAGGTTAGGGATTTGGGTGTTAAACATTAGAACCACAATATGTTCGATTGTCATGCTTACTCGTCCCTCCCCAATCTGTTCAAAATCTGTCTACCGATCTCCTTATTTTTACAATCAGTTCTCACACGTAATACTTGATTTAACTTGGTTCATTTCTAGAAGCGCTACCAAATGGGTTAACTTTCGTTAGCAGACACCATTGAAGGCGTGGCGTATGTTAAAGTTGCCCGTTGTAAAATTTCTCTTTTATCTGTTGATGGAACGCCGTGTGCGATGAAAGTCGCCCGCACGGTGTAGGCTCGCTCAAATGCCTTCGATTAGAGAAGGAAATAAGGCGAGAATAGCGATATAAAACCAATTGATGATGTTGTCATTTCTGGGTCTGGTTGGCATGTTTCTCATGGTAGATTTGTCGATTTTTATTACACCGTCCCACAGGACGCCGCATCTGAAAAAGTCTTACAGTCTACGGACAATGGAGAAACCTGGGAGGATGCTTACCTGCCATTAGGAATTAAATCCGCCTCCGTTAATGGGATTCCCAAGCATACTGTACGTGCTGCTCAGCTAGAGGCTGGAAAAACTTATCTATTTAAAGTTGTCATCACAGGTGGCAAGAACGAAGGCGAATCAAATGTTATTACTCAAACAGTCATGTAATCCATCAACAGCCCCCGGGGATAATCCAGGGGTTATTTTTATCGCTTGGACTACGTTTGTACCAGTCGTGTGAAGTGCTAGAATGCCTCTTTCAGAAGCATTTCTGTCACTAACCATTTGTGTGCTTCTCTTTGCTGCTTGTGATATGAAAAGAAATTTATTAGAAAACGATGAAACCATAAGTAAGATCGGGGTAGCGCCAACAAACCGCACCGAAGAACTCTTGATCACTATATGCAAGCGGCATCAGCGAGCTTAATGTTCTGATTTTTCACAAAATTCCCTATCTATACTTCTGCATGCTTCTTACCTCCCGAAAAACTTAATCGTTTTCTTCTACCGCCCTCCGCAATTTATAGGGAGGTGATTACTATGATTAAATCTATCAAAAATTTGTTCGAACGCTTTAATTGGGTTTTGAGAGTGCTATATTTCACTGTTCGGGTTTGACTTCCGGAATCCGATTTTCAACGGGAGAGCAAAACGGAATCGGTCGCTCGGCAGCGCGCAGGCGTTCGTTGTCGAATTGGCGCTTGCAGACAGGACATTTCGCGAACGACTGAAAACGTACATGATTGGCGGCGGGGCCAGATTCGTTTACATGTCAGATTATATGGATAGGTACTGACATAATCAAAAACCCGTCTCCTCAAAACGGGGACGGGTCAGCTATTTCTTGAATGCACTCCGGCACATCGTTTTTTTGGACTACCTACTATAGAAGGAACCGGGTATGCTCGCATCTGAGCAGGGTCGTATGGAACAAGCAGCGACTGTAAGAGATCAGCGTCGTAGTGCTCTCGATTCAGCCACAGAGCCTCGTCCTGCTGGCGAAGTATCACTGGCATGCGGTCGTGGATGTCCCGGACTACCTCGTTCGGCTTGGTGGTAATGATAGTGCAGCTATGTAGCTTCTTGCCTGCTGGATTGGTCCATGTATCATACAGGCCCGCAAACGCAAACGGTTCTTCCGTCTTCATCATGATCCGCATCGGTTGCTTGCCACCTGCTCGCTGCTGCCATTCGTAAAATCCATCGGCTGGAACAATGCACCGCTTCCGCTCATACAGCCGCCGGAAGGCGTGCTTCTCCGTCAGCGTCTCGGCGCGGGCGTTGATCATTTTAAATTCGTTCTTCTCATCCTGTGCACACGAGGGAACTAATCCCCATTTCAACTGTCCGAGTCGACGCTTACCTTGATCAGAGATAATAGCTGGGATTAATTGACCCGGTGCGATATTGTATCGTGGCTACATATTTGGAACCTTGCATTCCATAACTCAAGGTTGGTCACTAGCGTAAAACGTCCGCACATACTATCACCTCTTAGTACAATCATAGCCGAATCGCAGCTTGGTATACCAGCTCTAAGCAGTCAGAATGAAATCAACAAATACTGGTGATAGCAGCATGCGCTTAGATTCCTGTGGAATCAAGGCCAGATGAGAACATACATCGCCACTTTGTATTATTTAACATATTAAAAATCGAGTATTTAATCGGATTAATTTCTGAATATTAATAATTTACTTTTTGATTGCAAATGAAATTTTGTTGGGTATAATTAAACAAAATGGAATTTTTTAATATATATACCTATATTTACCATTGTCTTTCAAGCTACTATTTGCACAGGAATAGGTAGAAATAATAACTGGGAGAGATTTAAATTAATGAAACACTTGAAGCGAATTTTAACCTTTACTCTTGTTTTAAGTATCATTTTTACCGGAGTCTTTAATTCTTCATTAGCTTCGGCACAGATGGTCAACATTAGTGAATCACCTGATGAAGTGATTCTTGATGATCCAACTATATATGATGGGAAACCGTCCTCTAATAGTCAGCAGCGCGCTTCGTTAAGAAGTGAAAATCCTCTTATGGATCATGTAAAAGTACTAGCATTTTTTTCTGCTATGCGCGGCTATATAACTTACTTTGAAAGAGAAGTCACAAAAAAAATTGTAAATAAAGTAACAAGGGCTGTAAAAGATCTAGTTGAGGAATATGGTGTTGATAAATTATCATGGAAGGGCCCTAAAAAAAGCAGTTTCAACGACGATAACCATACGTTATTTATTCTGTCTTATGATAGAGTCCAAATTCTTCGTGTTGACATGAAAGTTCTTAAAAAACCAAAACAAGGGTATGTAGGTAATATTCATATGCATGTTCAACCTGATATGAGTGAACATATAGACATTGTCGATGTTGAGTTCGGTAAAGACATACCGAGTTTTCCATGGTAGAATTTAATTAATTTTCTATTCCTGTGCAATCATTGGTTTAAAAATATCTAAAAATAAATTCTGGAGGACCTATAGTGTCTAGTGAACAATCCTATATTAGATATGGATGTGATCTATTATTTGAGGATCATCCTAACTATAATGATATTAAAAAAATTGTTATAGACGTTACAGGTAACGATAGAAAGCTTTTTAATGAATCAAGTATTTTTAGACAAGAAGAAATCGGTATCAAACTAAAATTAAAATTAACACCTTCATCTGTTGCTCAGTTACGAGAAAAGTTAAGTATTATCAATGTTAGGTTTGATGAGGTTTTTTATAGAGATTTACGGCATTACCATCTGGAAATCGATCAAAACGGGACAGAACATGTGGGCATCGCCATTGAATTAGAAGATGATTCGTGGGATCTTTACTATGAGGAAGGCTCATTGGAAGAGAAGTTAAGGCAATCAGATGAATACCCTGGTGTAGAGGGCTATGGATTCCTGCTTGGAAAAATTAAAGCATCCGAAATTAAGCAAGCCCCTGAAATTTTCAAAAAGATTGTACTTATGATTTCCGAATAATAATTGTTACTTCAATAACCCGTCCCCTCAAATAGGGACGGGTTATTTATTAACCAGAAATAAAATAATACTGGTGATGGCATCATACCACTCTTTGTCCAGTTCCGTATTTTGACGCTTGCTTTAATCTGTCTCTGAATGTAAACATACTCGCGAACCTCGCCAGTGACAATTGATTTTGATACGCCATAGAATGCCTCTCAAATGAGAAGGCTTAAATCTTACTTTTCACAAGCAACTCCGTCTTTGTCACGATCTAACTTTGCTCTATAACCAGGCTCTCCCCTATACAGAGGAGCAGCACCTGCAGCCTTTGCTTCGCTACAATTCGCATAGTACACTTCCTGAACTGGCTGCGGTGTAGTGACCGGGGCTGGTTGAGTGTTTTCTTTCGGCTTGGACACAGTTGTTTGTGCTTTGGTAGATGCCGGCTCATTTTTCTTAATAACATCTGGATGGTAACCATCTTCTTGGGCATAGTTCTCTACGGACCAAATACCAAGCCCTGCCTTTTGCGCCTTTTCTTGAATCGCCTTATACTGATCAACGTATTTTACGTTTGGTGGATCGGCTACACTGAATTGGACAATTCTCTTAGGGTCTAGTAGATTGAAATCAAATCGGCATGGAACGGAGAGAATGTCATGGGGAAACGTGAGCGTCGGTCATTTACAGATCAATTCAAACAGCAGATGATTCAGCTT
>NZ_DOTK01000024.1:0-14134 GCF_003521185.1 Brevibacillus sp. | reverse complement strand
CACTTGGCTTGACAATCCGTCATATATTAAAATACTTATAGAGGTGAGAAAAATGAATAAAAAAATCCTGATGCTGTTCATGGCCGTACTGTTGGCAGTATTTACAGCGGCATGCGGTTCCGGCTCCAATAGTGCAGCTCCTTCCCAAACTCCGGAAGCGTCCAACGGCGCTGCGAAGGAATCCGAAGAAATCACAATCAAACATAAATTGGGCGAGGCCAAACTGAAGAAAAACCCGCAAAACGTTGTCGTCTTTGACTATGGCGTGCTCGATTCCTTGGACAAACTGGGCATCGAAGTAAAAGGTGTGGCACAATCCAGCATTCCGCCTTATCTGGAGAAATTCAAAGACGCGAAATACACAAACATCGGCAGCCTGAAAGAGCCGGACTTTGAAAAGATCAACGCAATGAAGCCGGATGTCATCTTCATCTCCGGTCGTCAGCAAGACGCTTATGAAGAACTGAACAAAATTGCTCCAACGATCTTCCTCGGTGTAGACACTTCCAAGTACATGGACTCTTTCACAGAGAACATGAAAACGCTCGGAACCATTTTTGGCAAAGAAGCACAAGTAGATGAAGAACTGGCGAAAATCAACGAATCGATCAAGCAACTGAACGAAAAAGCAACAGCAAGCGGCAAAAACGCGCTGATCGTTCTCGTGAACGAAGGCAAGCTGAGCGCTTACGGTCCTGGCTCCCGCTTCGGTATTTTGCATGACGTGTTCGGGTTCGCTGCGGTAGACAAAAACATTGAAGTATCCACCCACGGACAAAGCGTATCCGCTGAGTACGTAGCAGAGAAAAACCCTGACTACCTGTTTGTTGTAGACCGCGGTGTGATTTCTGCGAATGAAGGTGTTTCCGCAGCTGCGAAAGAAGCGGTTGAAAACGACCTCACGAAAAACACCAAAGCATTCAAAAACGGCAACATCATTTACCTCGATGCGAACTACTGGTACTTGTCCGGTGGCGGATTGGTTTCGACTGCAAACATGGCAGACGAAATCTTGAAAGACATCAAGTGGTAACGAAAACAAGCTGATAACAGCAAAGGCAGCCTGGGGAGAAGATCCTTGGGCTGCCTTTTGCCTATATAAAAAAGCCATTCTCATTTACCGTCCATGAGAATGGCTTGATCGTTCGATGCAAGTGATGAGTTACTAGCGAGTGCCGACCAGCTTGCGTTCGTCTTCTTGCACAGCCTGTTGGCTGGATGCAGGCGCGGTACTGGAAGCGGCCTTGTTTTCTGCCGCGTGGCTCAGCTCGTAAGGGAGGCAGAGCGGCACTCCTGTGCGCGGGTCAGTCAAAATGTCAGCCTCGATGTTGAACACTTTGCGCAGCATGTCAGGTGTCATGACTTCGGCAGGAGAGCCCTCGGCGATGACCGTGCCGCGAGAGATGGCTACCATGTGCTGTGCGTAGCGAGTCGCATGGTTCAAATCGTGGACAACCATGACGATCGTACGTTTTTCTTCTTCGTTCAGCTTTTGCAGCAGCTTGAGAACTTCCAGCTGGTGCGCCATATCGAGGAAGGTTGTCGGCTCATCGAGGAACAGGATGTCGGTTCCTTGCGCCAGAGCCATGGCGATCCAGGCGCGTTGGCGTTGACCACCGGAGAGCTGGTCGACGGGACGGTCGTAAAAATCGATCATGCCCGTCATGGCAATCGCCCATTGCACGATTTCTTTGTCTTCCTTGGTCAGGGAGCCAAATCCTTTTTGATGAGGGAAGCGGCCATAGGTAACAAGCTCAGACACGGTCAGGCCATCGGGAGCGGTAGGGTTCTGCGGCAAAATTGCCAGCTGCTTGGCGACTTCCTTTGTTGACTGCTGATGAATAGACTTCCCATCGAGAAATACCTGTCCACCTGTCGGTTTCATAATTCGGGCCAACGTTTTGAGGATGGTCGATTTACCCGAACCGTTTGCGCCGACCAGTGCGGTAATTTTGCCAGAAGGGATGCTGATGTTCAGGTCTTTGACAATGGAAAGCTCGCCGTAACCGATGTCCAGTTTTTGCGTGTATAAGCGTTCCACAATGGGCCAACTCCTTTATAGAAAAGTATGTACATGTATAAGCAAAAAAAGAAAATGATAATCATTTTCATTAAAGTATATAACGTAACGAAGGCAATTTCAATACTTGATCAAGGGAAATGCACCCATGTAAAAAGCCAATCTGCCCACTGTGGTGAGCAAACTGGCTTGGGAAGTTCGAGCGGGTAAGGCAAGGGCGACTAGCTTTGGTACGTGACGTAGGCGATGATGCCTTCCTCGTCGTCCAATACCAGCTCAATGCCGGCGGAGTAAGGGTTGCGCTGCATTTGCGTTTCCAGGTAAAAGCGAATGGCTTCGATCAGGTTGATCTCGATGAACACTTGTTTGCGTTCGTTCGCGTATACTTCAGCGGAGAAGCCGTATTCTTCGTCCCACATCAGTTCGACTTCTACGTTTTGCGGCTGAATCTGTTTTTTGCTCGCCACATGCAGGCAGATGGCGTTAATCAATACTTGTTCGGACAGTGTTATCTTTTCCATGTGTTCAGTTCCTGTTTTTTCGCGCGTTGCGTTTTAAAGTAGACGAAGATTTTGCGAATCAATACGATCACAGCGACAATCGCCAGCATGTTGATCAAGAAGCCAAAGATCGCTCCCAGTGCCCCCATGTCGCCAAACATGCTGCCGAACAAAAGTCCAGCCAATCCCCCGACGAGAAGACCTTTCATGAATCCGCCGCTCTTGCTTGGAGCAGCAGTAGCTGGTGTATTGGTTGTCGTATTTTTATTGGTAGATGCATTTACATTGGAATCGGCTTTGTTTGGCGTCTGCGTGTTGGTTGGAGCCGTGTTGGAGTTGAACGATTTTTTGCCGGACTTATAACCTTTTGCGTCGGCATGATCTGTGAATCCTGCGGGAGCGAGTACGAGCATGACGGCGACTAGCATCATGATGAGTTTTTTCATGGTTATGGAGTAGCCCCTCTCTATTCGTGAAGTTACATATAAGTGTACATGAATATATGAGGCTTTTCCACCAAACATTCGGTGAACATTGCTGGATGGAAGAAGCTGTGAAGCGGCACGACAGCAGCAAAGACCGAACGAATATATGACTGAAAAATGTAAAAATGATCTAAATACGAATGTTAGCTTGCTCTAGCCTGAAATCATATGTATAATGGGAAACAACAAATCAGATAACAGCTCTCGCGGGTGATGTCATGAGTTTAGTAGACACGAATGAAACGAGAAAGCAGCTGTCTGCCATTTATAATGAGATAGCAAAAGAGTTGTTCGGATTTGGAACGACTTTGCTGAGAGTGACGATTGAGAATCAGTTGATTACTTTCCACGCCAAGCATCGCCGCTCTCCGCGCTCAGATGCGCTGGAAGGCGAAGCCCCGACTCTGAAGCTGGAAGTCGATTTTCGCATGTCTCTTCTTTATAAGAGGAAGCTGAGAGAACGGCTGGAGGAAGAGATGGGCCTGAAGCTGGAAGCTGTGCTTAGAGACTACGACGCGCCTACGCAGTGGGCGATCACGAATGTAATTGTAAGTGACTCGGAAAATTAAATACCTGAGCCATTCGTTCGGATTTTCTCTTTTGATCTATCTCAAGGGAAGACCGTGAAAATGGTGTGAAACGGGTGTCGCTTCTCTTTGTTTACGAAGAAAAGTGCTCTTGTTTAGAATGTATCGTTCTATTCAAGGGTGCTTTTCTTTTTGTTTTTTGCGCTTCTCATTCGCTTTTTAAGGATGTGGTTGATGAATAATATCGCTTGTTAACGCCTCATTCTATCTATGAACTGCAATGCAATCATTCATTATTTGCAAGTTACAAGCTGAACTGGAGGAATCATACAATGAAAAAAATGCTGACAGGAATCCTTTCTGCTTCCATGCTGTCTTTGGTACTCGCAGGCTGTGGCGCAAGCGACAAACCGCAGGAGGGAGCAGCTGGCGAAGCGCCAAAAGGCGAGCCGCAAAAACTGGTTATTTCCACGTGGGGTTTCTCGGAAGACTTTTTCCGCAAAGAAATTTACGAGCCGTTTGAAAAAGAGCACAACGTCAAAATCGTGCTGGAAATCGGCAACAACGCCGAGCGTCTGAACAAAGTGCGTCAAGGAAGCTCTGACGTAGATTTGATTTACTTGTCCGATTACTACGCGCAACAAGGGATCGACAGCGGCGCCTTCGAAAAAATCGATCGCAGCCGTATTCCGAACCTGAACGAGATTTACGATATCGCCAAAGCGCCGCTCGGCGAGGAGTATGGCCCGGCGTACACGATCGGACAATTCGGGATTGCTTACAATCCTAAGCTGGTCAAAACCGAGGTCAAGGACTGGAAAGACTTGTGGAATCCAGATTTGGCGGGCAAGCTGACGCTGCCAAACATCACATCGACGACAGGCCCGATGATCCTCGACAGTGCCTCTGTAGTCGCAGGCAGCAAGGAGTTCAACGAAGATCAGGCGTTTGCGAAAATGAAAGAAGCTAACAAAGGCGTTGTGAAGTATTACGACAAAACTTCCGAGTATGTGAACATGTTTAGCCAGGAAGAAATTGCAGTTGGGCCGATCATGGAAATGTACTTCAAGGATATCCAGGCAGCTGTGCCAGAAGCGGTATTCGTCGCTCCTGAAAGCGGAGGATACGCTGTCATGAACACCGTCAACATCGTAAAAGGCAGCAAAAACAAGCAGCTGGCAGAAGACTTCATCAACTACCAGTTGAGCAAAGAAGTGCAGGAAAAATCAGCGAAAGCAAAAGTGGATTCTCCTGTTAACACCTCCGTGAAGCTGACAGATGAGGAAGCAAAAGGCGTTACTTATGGGGAAGCAACCGTCAACAAACTGCGCAAGCTGGACATGAAATTCGTCAATGAGCATTCCAAAGTGTGGATCGATCGCTGGAATCGCGAAATTACACAATAACGAGCAACCAAACAGGACAAGGGTATAGACGTCGGCGCGGATATACCCTTGTTTTTTTCAAACAGAGGAGGACCACTCGTGGAGCAAAAAATCATTCTTGATGTCGATACCGGAATTGATGACGCGCTGGGAATTATTTTGGCTATCAAGAGCGGTCAATGTGAATTGATCGGCATTACTACCGTGAACGGCAATGTATCTCTTGGCAAGGCTACAGAAAATACATGCAAAATCCTCGATTTGCTGCAAGCAGGCGACAAAATCCCGGTCGTCCGCGGAGCTTCCCAGCCGCTATTGCGTCCGCAGTTTTTCGAGCATCGCATCCATGGCGAGGATGGACTTGGCGGAGCGTTGCGGGATGTACAGGTGCATACGCAGCCAGCAGTTGGCTTTGCACCCGACTTCATTTGCGAGCAGGTGCTGGCTCAGTCCGGCCAGGTGACTCTCGTGATGACCGGGCCGCTGACCAATCTGGCTCTCGCTGTGAAAAAGTGCCCTGAGCTTGTGCAGCACGTCAAGGAAGTCATTTTCATGGGCGGAGTGGTGACTGAATACGGAAATGTGACCCCGGTGGCGGAGTACAACATGTACGTCGATCCGGAAGCAGCGAAAGTCGTCTTTCATGCCGGGTTTCCGCAATTGACATTGGTTGGGCTGGATGTAACACGCAGAGTCCTGCTGAACGAAGAGCATATCGCAGCGTTGGGAGATACGCCCATCGGCCGATATGTGAAGCAAAGCACGTCCGATTATTTGGATCGCTACTTTGAACGAAACGGCATTCGCGCATGCGCCATGCATGATCCGTTGGCGGTCGCGGTCGCGCTCGACCGTTCGCTGGTGCAGACGAAAAAGCTGTACGTCGACA
Organism: Brevibacillus sp.; assembly: GCF_003521185.1. Taxonomy (NCBI): domain Bacteria; kingdom Bacillati; phylum Bacillota; class Bacilli; order Caryophanales; family Paenibacillaceae; genus Brevibacillus; species Brevibacillus sp. The sequence goes on along the minus strand of NZ_DOTK01000024.1, from coordinate 8,328 downwards.
TCGAAACGAAAAGCGAGCTTTGCGACGGGCAGACGGTTTGCGACTTTCAAAACCGCCTGAAAAAAGAACCCAACATGAACGTCTGTCTGGACGTAGATGCAGATGCGTTCTTTGCGCGTTTTATCGGCGCATTGAAAGCCTGACGATACCGTGAACAGGAGTTAATTTGATGAGAAAAAAGGGTCTTTATTTATTGCTACTGCCTGGTGTGCTGTTTTTGACGCTGTTCATGGTCATTCCGATTGCAATGACGATTGCGTCGACGTTTTTCCATGAAGGAAGCTTTACGCTGCAAGGCTACATGCAGTTTTTGACGGACAAGTATTTCGTGAAAATTTTGCTGACCACGCTGCAAGTCAGTCTGGTGACGACGATTGCCTGCATTGTGCTCGGATTCCCTGCCGCGTACTACATTTCCAAGCTGGGACCGCGCAAAAAAGGGATTTTGCTGGCGCTGGCCATCTTCCCGCTGCTGACCAGCTCGGTTGTACGCTCGTTCTCCTGGATGATCATTCTCGGCAAAAAAGGCTTGCTGAACAGCTCGCTTCTGTCGATCGGGCTGATCGATAAGCCGCTGGAAATCTTGTATACCCCGACCGCCATGATGATTGGTCTGATTCATTTGTTCTTGCCGCTGATCATCATTACGCTTGTCGGCGTGATGGAAAACATCGATCCCGATTTGATCAAAGCGGCTGAAAGCCTGGGTGCTTCCAAATTTACGGCATTCCGTCAAGTAATTGTGCCGCTCAGTGTGCCGGGTCTGATTATCGGAAGCATTCTCGTATTTGTCGGCAGCTTGACTGCTTACACGACTCCTGCGCTGCTCGGCGGGAAGCAACGCGTCATCTCGACGTTCCTTTACCAGAACGCGATTACTTTGAACGACTGGTACATGGCTTCGGTCATTGCCACGATCATGATCGTCATCACGTTTGTCGTCATTTTCTTCATGAACAAGCTGGCGACGAAACTAAATCCTAAGGGGTAGAAGCTATGCAGGAGAAAAATCGCGGGTTGGCCCTGTTTACCCTTCTTGTGTTTTTGTTTTTGCTGGGGCCGCTCATCATCATATCCTTTACATCGTTTGAACCGGGAAGCGTCCTGAAATTTCCGCCGGAAGGCTTCTCCCTTCGCTGGTATGACAACATCTTCAACGTAGAGATGTTCATGACGACGTTCCAGACGTCGATGATCGTGTCCTTGCTGGGCAATCTGCTGGCGCTTTTGCTGGGGATTCCGGCGGCCTATGCGCTGAGCCGCTTCCAGTTTCGCGGCAAAGGGCTGTTGAACGGCATCTTCATCTCGCCTGTGTTGATTCCGGGCATTGTCATGGGCTTTGCCATGCTGAAGTACGTCATCGTCGTCTACCATCTGCCGATTTACGCCGGACTCCTTGTCGGCCATACGGTGCTGATGCTTCCTTTCATTATTCGCGTCATCGCGTCCAGCCTGTCCAATTTCGATTTTGCCATTGAAGAAGCGGCGCTCAGTCTTGGCGCGGGGCGGCTGGAGACATTTTTCAAAGTCGTTTTGCCTAACATTCGCTCCGGGATTATTGCGGCGATTTTGATTGCTTTTCTGGAGTCGTTCAACAACGTGGACATTTCCGTGTTCATGACCGGGCCGGGAGTAAGCACTTTGCCGATCCAGATGCTGACTTACGTCGAGAACAACTTCGACCCGACGATCGCGGCGATCTCGGTTGTGCTCATGATGATTACGGCTATTCTCATGTTCGTCATTGAACGATTGATGGGGCTTTCCTACTTTACAAAACGATAACGGAGGCATCAAACATATGGCATTGCTCGCATTGGAAAACGTATCGGTTGCCTATGACAATCAGTACATTTTGCAAAACTTCAACCTGAACATCGAAAAGGGGCAGCTTATCTCCCTGCTGGGGCCGAGCGGCTGCGGGAAAACAACGACGCTTCGCCTGATCGCGGGCTTTCTCGAAGCGAAGGACGGCCGCTTCTTGTTCGATGGCAAAGATTACACGCGCGTGCCGGTCAACAAGCGCAACTTCGGCTTTGTGTTCCAAAGCTACGCGTTGTTTCCGCACTTGTCTGTGTTCGATAACGTGGCGTTTGGACTCAGGCTGCGCAAGGTGAATGAAGCCGAGGTCAAGCAGCGCGTCTTGCGGATTTTGGAGGTAGTCAGCCTTGGCGGCTTTGAAAAGCGTTTCCCCAAGGAGCTGTCCGGCGGGCAAAGACAGCGTGTGGCGATTGCCCGTGCGCTGGTCATTTCGCCTGACCTGCTTTTGTTCGACGAACCGCTTAGCAACCTCGATGCGAATTTGCGGATCAACATGCGGGTAGAAATCCGCCGCATTCAACAAGAACTGGGCATCACGACGGTATACGTCTCGCATGACCAGGAAGAATGCTTTTCCATCTCGGATCAGGTAGCGATCATGAACAAAGGCATTATCGAGCAACTGGACGATCCGGCTACGATTTTCAAATATCCAAAAACCGAGTTTATTGCTCGCTTCATCGGCTTTACCAACTTTATCGACTTCGCCGAGCGCTCCGAAACAAACGGAGAGATCGGACTGCGTGTGGGCGGACACGAGTTTGTTGCGGCCAAAAACCCAGGAACAGCCAGCCCAATGAGCAAAAAATGCGCCATGCGTCCGGACGATCTGCTGGTGACAACCGAAGAGGCTGATCAGGCGGGGATGAATCGTCTGCATGGCAGTGTCAAAGTCAGCACGTTTTTGGGGCGCAGTTATCAGTATGTCGTGGAAACAGAGCTGGGCGATTTTACCGTCAACCAGGAGATGGAGACCCCTTATCGGAGCGGCCAAAAGGTCAATCTGCTGTTCCCGAAAGACAAAATGGTGCTCGTGGACTAAAGACAGGAGGGCTTTTCGTGAAGGTTGATTTATTGATCCAAAATGTTCAAGTGTTTAACAGCTACTTCAAAATGTTTCGCAAAGGCAATGTCGCTGTGTTGGACGGGCGTTTTCTCTACGTGGGCGAGCGCAACAGCGAAACGTTTGAAGCGGGCGAGACGATAGATGGTCAAGGCCGCTACATGATCCCCGGCCTGATTGACATTCATTTGCACATCGAGAGCACAATGGTGACGCCCGAGACATTTTCCTACGGCTTGATCCAAAACGGCGTGACGACGATTGTGCCGGAGCCGCACGAGATGGCGAATGTGTTCGGGATCGAAGGAATCAAAGAGATGATTCGCGTAAGCAAAGATTGCGTAGTCGACATGAAATACGCGATCCCCAGCTCCGTGCCGGCAACTTCGATGGAAACAACGGGAGGTTCCGTGGAAATTGCCGATATGGATGAGCTGCTTGCTTCCTGCGAGATCATTTGCATGGGCGAGATCATGAACTATGTCGATATCATCCGCGATGAGAACTGCAAGACCAACCAAATTTTGCAGCACATTCGCAAAATGTACCCGACTCTGGTGATTGAGGGACATGTGCCCAAGCTGCTCGATCTGGACCTGCATCGCGTCATTTACGCAGGGGTGGACTCCGACCATACGCATCAGACGCCGGAAGGCATGGAAGCGCGCATAGCAGCGGGCATGTTTTTGGAGATCCAGGAAAAATCGATGACAGAAGAAGTCATGGACTATTTGATCAAGGAAGATGTTTCCGAGCATTTTTGTTTTGTGACGGACGACGTCATGACCGACTCGTTGTTCAAGCGCGGCCACCTGAACCATCTTGTGAAAAAGGCGATCAGCATGGGGATGCAGCCTGAGCGAGCTATCTACGCCAGCACGTTCACCCCGGCAAGACGCATGAATATGACGGATCGCGGAGCCATTGCTCCGGGCAAGATCGCCGATTTTGTGCTCGTATCCGATTTGCGCGAACTGAACATCGAGCAGGTCTACAAAAACGGCAAGAAAGCGTACGACGTTCGCGAAGAGTACCGCCAGGTCGTGCATACGAAGCAGTTCCCAGCGCATTTTTACGAAAGCATCAAGCTTGCCCCGCTTTCGGAAAGCGACTTCCAGGTAGCTTCTACTGCACCAGACAATCGCTATCCGTGCCGGGTGATGCTCGTACAAAACGGCTCCACTTTTACAGAGGATCATCGCGGGATCGTCGAGGTGCGGGCAGGGCAAGTATGCTGGGAGGAAAGCCCGTACGGACTGATTGCGGTGTTTGAACGCTACGGCAAAAACGGCAACCGCGGCTACGGATTGATCAGCGGCGACACGATCAAGCGCGGGGCGATCGCAACCAGCTACTCGCACGATAACCACAATTTGCTCGTCGTTGGTCACAATCCGCACGACATGATGGTGGCTGCGAATGAAGTCATCCGTAATCAGGGCGGCTTCTGTGTGGTGGAGGACGGCAAGGTGCTGGCGAACCTGCACTTGCCGGTCGGCGGCATTTTGACCGAGGAACCGCTGGAAAAGACAGCAAAAGAAGTCGAGCAGCTTCGCCGCGCGATGGAATCGCTTGGCTACGACCATTACAACCCGATCATGTCGATCAGCACACATTCGTTGCCAGTGAGTCCGGCTTTGAAGCTGACCGATCTGGGGTTGATTGATGTAAACGCCGGGAAGGTAGTGCCGTTGCTGTTGATGTAAAAGTAAATAACACTGCTCAAGTGCCGAACAAGCTACTTGCTGAGGAGATTAAACTTCAGCGAGTAGCTTGTTTTTAATAGCAATTAGCACGCTCAGTCTCCATCACCACCAGGAGTTCCGACATACACCGGAGAAGCCAACGAACTTGCCAATAACAAAGAGATAACGCGCTAGGTAGTAATGTTTTTCGGAAAATTCCTCCTGCTTTCGATTCCTTTTGTAAATTAATGTATACTATTGAAAAAATGGTTAATTGGGAGGGGGCTCGAAATGGAGGTCTTATTATTAACAGGAATCATGATAATTGGACTTGTTTTGGTATTTGCAAGTTTTTTCACAAAGGTTTTTAACAAAAACAACAATTCTAGTAATGATTTGCAGTCACAAATCAATCAACTAAAAAAGGAAATAGCCTATTTGAAGAAAGAAGAGAAATAATTTTTAAGAATCATCAACAAAGTATCCCCTAACGTTTTCCTTGAGAATGATCAAATATTCCTAACATGTAGATAAACAAAAGGAAGTACATAGGAACACACTCCTGAATCATCTCCATATTTTCTTGCTGGAATTAGTTTGGATTGGGTATTCAGAACCTGTGTTACTGGAAAAATTTTCTGTAACATGGTATTCGATCCTAATCCAGAAAAGAGGAGATAATACATGGATAACGTAGGGTTGAGAAACAATCTGTGCAGGAAAGGGCTGGCGCTTCTGTTCATGCTGGCAATGATGCTGGTGGCGGGCGCAGCTACTCTCGTGTTTGCTGAAAAAGCTTCGGCTCACGGGTACATCGAATCGCCAGCGAGTCGCTCTTACTTGTGCAAGACAGGGCAAAACAAAGGCTGCGGTCAAATCCAGTACGAACCGCAAAGCGTGGAGGGCATCGGCTCGTTCCCGCAATCCGGTCCTGCCGATGGTGAATTTACTGGTGCAGGCCGCTATCCTGAGCTTTACGCACAAACAGCAGATCGTTGGAGCAAGGTTACCTTGCAGGGTGGACAAAATACATTTACTTGGAAGCTGACAGCCCCGCATAGCACGGCGGAGTGGAAATATTACATCACGAAAAAAGACTGGAATCCTGACAAGCCGCTTGCCAGAGCGGATCTGGAGCTGTTCTGCTCGTTCCAGGACGGAGGGAAAAGGCCGCCATTCACGGTAACGCATTCGTGCAATGTACCGACAGATCGCAGCGGCTACCACATTATTTTGGGTGTTTGGGAGATTGCCGATACGGGCATGGCGTTTTATCAGGCGATTGACGTGAATCTGATTAACGATGGAACGGGTGGCGAGCAGCTGCCAACTGTTCCGGGCAATGTGACTTCCGCATCGCAGACAGCTACAAGCATTGAGCTTAGCTGGAGCAATTCTGTAGCCTCTAATGGAATCAAGCAGTACGATGTGTATCGCGATGGACAAAAAATCGCATCCACCAAGGAAACGGCATATACGGACAAAGGCTTGACGCCTGCTACCGCTTACACCTACACCGTCGTGGCAGTGGATACCAGAGGAAAAGAGTCCAAGCCAAGCAAGGCACTGACTGTTCGCACAAAAGCGGAAGATATCGTGGATAAGGAAGCACCGACCGCACCAACAGGTATCATGTCTCATCACCAGACAGAGACGGTGATTGATCTGATGTGGAGCCCTTCCCGAGACAATGTTGGAGTCGTGAAATATAAGGTTTACCGTGATGGCACACAAGTAGGGACAGTTGACCAGCCCTCCTTTGTCGATAAACAATTAACCCCGGGAACGTCGTATACGTATACGATCAAAGCCGTGGACGCGGCAGGAAATGTTTCCGAAGCGAGCGCACCATTTGCCGTCAGTACGAAGAAGAAGAGTCCGGAAGTACCGGGTGAAATTCCTGCGTGGGATTCCTCTGCTGTCTATGTACAGGGTGATCGTGTCATCTACAACGGATTGGAATACGTAGCGAAATGGTGGGTAACAGGCGAGCGGCCGGATCGTTCCGATGCATGGAAGCTGGTAAGCGATGCCGTACTGTCATGGGATGCAGGCAAAGCCTATGAGGGCGGGACAAAAGTGAGCTACGAAGACCAGGTTTACAAGGCAAAATGGTGGACAAAAGGCGAAGAGCCAGGAAAATCCGCTGTATGGGATCTCGCTGAATAATGTTGCAAAGCCCGGGTGAACAGCCTGGGCTTTGTTTTTTATGTACTGCCATTATTTTGCCGATTCCTGCTTGTTTTGTTATACTTATAATTTAAGAGATAAACAGTTCTCTGTTACATCGGTGCATGATTGTTTTCCCATCTTATAAGGTTAGAAGGAAACGAAAAAATGAATGAAACCTATTCGCTAAAAGAAAAATGGCGACAGTTTTTGACTGTATTGCTTCCTATCTTGATATCGCAACTGGCGCTGTTTTCCATGACGTTCGCCGATACGATTATGTCAGGGCATGCGAGTCCGACAGATTTGGCGGGTGTAGCGATTGGGGCGAGTCTGTGGACACCTGTTCAAGCAGGCTTGACCGGGATTTTGATGGCAGTCATGCCAATGGTTGCACAGATGGTTGGGGCAGGGAAACGAGATCAGGTGCCTTATACCGTGATGCAAGCCTTGTATTTGAGTGTGGCGATTGCTATTGGCGTCATGATCGTCGGCGGTTTGCTGCTTGATCCGATCCTGAACTGGATGCAACTGGAGCCGGAGGTAAGCACGATTGCGCGTGGCTTCCTGCATGCAATTGGCCTCGGAATTATTCCGATGTTCCTCTATACTGTACTCCGTTGCTTTATCGACGCATTGGGACAGACACGGGTAACGATGTTCATTACCTTGCTATCTTTACCCATTAACGTGTTATTGAACTACGCATTTATTTTTGGTCATTTTGGCTTGCCTCGACTGGGGGGAATCGGTGCCGGGTACGCTTCTGCCATTACGTATTGGTGTATCCTGCTCATTAGTCTGGTCGTCGTGAATCGCGTCCACCCTTTTGTCGAATTTGGCATGTTCTCTACATTTTATCGCATCTCCATGAAGGCATGGAAAGAGCTGCTGAAGCTCGGGCTGCCCATCGGATTTTCCATCTTCTGCGAGGTCAGCATTTTTGCTGCCGTCACGTTGTTCATGAGTGAATACAGCACGATTACGATTGCGGCGCATCAGGCAGCGATGAACTTCGCGTCATTCCTGTACATGGTGCCACTGAGCATATCCATGGCGTTGACGATCGTCGTCGGCTTTGAGGTCGGAGCCAAAAGGTTTCAGGACGCGAAGCAGTACAGTTATTTGGGCATAGGGATTGCGCTTGGCATCGCCCTGATGTTTGGGGTCAGCTTGCTGATGTTTAGCAAGCAAGTAGCCGGTTTCTACACGACGGACATAGAGGTGTTGGAGCTTGCCCAGCATTTCTTGATGTACTCGATCCTTTTCCTGATCTCTGATGCTGTCGCTGCCCCGATCCAAGGGGTACTGCGCGGGTACAAGGATGTGACCGTTCCCTTTATCGTAGCGCTGGTATCCTACTGGGTGATTGGCTTGCCTTTGGGATATATCCTGGCGAAGTTCACTTCGCTCGCCGCATTTGGCTACTGGATTGGTCTGATCACGGGATTGGCTGCCGGAGCCATCTTCCTTTTTGGACGTCTGCTGTCGTTACAAAAACGCATGATTCGCAGTCATTCATAAAGCAAAAGCGAAGCGGAAAATCCCTGGCGAGGGGGTTTTCCGCTTTTTGGTGCGCCACGCATGGCG
>NZ_DOTK01000055.1:7799-7957 GCF_003521185.1 Brevibacillus sp. | reverse complement strand
ACTCCCGTCTCTCCTGTCGCTCCGGTTACTCCCGTCTCTCCTGTCGCTCCCGTGACTCCGGTTGACCCCGTGGCTCCAGTTGATCCCGTGACTCCGGTTGCTCCCGTAGCTCCGGTTACTCCTGTGGCTCCGGTTACTCCCGTGGCTCCAGTTGCTCC
>NZ_DOTK01000055.1:0-7701 GCF_003521185.1 Brevibacillus sp. | reverse complement strand
CTCCAGTTGCTCCCGTGGCTCCGGTTACTCCCGTCTCTCCGGTTGCTCCCGTGATTCCGGTTGCTCCCGTGACTCCGGTTGACCCCGTGACTCCGGTTGACCCCGTCTCTCCTGTTACTCCCGTGACTCCAGTTGACCCCGTAACTCCAGTTGACCCCGTGGCTCCAATTGACCCCGTGACTCCGGTTGCTCCCGTAGCTCCAGTTGACCCCGTAACTCCAGTTGATCCTGTCTCTCCGGTTGCTCCCGTGGCCCCAGTTGACCCCGTGACTCCAGTTACTCCCGTGGCTCCAGTTGCTCCTGTCTCTCCGGTTGCTCCCGTAGCTCCTGTAGCTCCAGTCGCCCCCTTCCCCGCCCCTGTCGCTCCCGTTGGACCTGTTGCTCCGGTTGGACCCGTTGCTCCGGTTGGACCCTGCATGGTGGAGGCGCTCAACACCGTCTGCAGCTTTGCCTGGAGGAGCATGTCTTGTTTGATCGTCGCATCGACCATTTCTCGTACGCTCTGGTCAATCGCCAGCAAATCATCTATCGTCGCTCCCGCAGGTCCACTCACCCCAGGAAGCGTTCCTAGGACATACTGAATTTTTTCGCCTTCCGCATTCAAGATATGGCTTAGCCCCAATTCCTCCATGGCAAAAGAAGACAGCAACAAGTTAATGGCGTCTTCGCGCGTAATCGTAATTGTCGGGCTGATATTTGGGATATTTGGAAATGACAAAACTCTCCCCCCTTCCCCGTGAAAAGCGCAGCCTCCCATTCCGCTTATTCAAATAGCCAAAAGAACACCATCCAACCTCACGGATTCTTCTTCCACTTCTTGGACTGGACCACAACCTTGTGGCTTTTGGTCACGGCGGGCAGTACCTCCCTGTTTAACCAAGGAGCTTGATAATGGCGATTTGTCTCGATAACGGAACGGACGCTCCCCCCGAGATCGCCGTACTTTTTCAATGGCAGGACAATGTCCTTCAATTTCACTTTAAAAGCAGAAGAAAGCGCGCTCGAAGGCGAACCATACCTTTCCAACTGCTGCAAAGCCGAACCAAGCATGGAGCGTTTTTCCCGCTGTGCAGCTTCCCCCTCAATCCCTCGATTGGCAAAAGGCACTCCCCAAAAATCCGCTTTCCGCACACAAATGCGAAAAAAATCATCCAACTGTTCGAGCAAATGAATAAGCTGCTGCTCGGACGATCGGTGACAGGGCGACGTTTGCTGGAGAGCAATGACATGCAAAATGATCTGTTCCACTAGGCCAATGGCCGCTAGACCAAACGAGTACACAGCCGTCCATGACCTTTTGCAAACCTCCGCAACCTGCTCCGATTTCTCTGCCATATGATCTTGCCATGCAAAAAAAGAAGCCATCCCCTTTATCCGGCTAAAAGTTATCCAATGCAACATAATCATCGCTTCCAGCCAAAGACTTGACGATTTCAGCGCCTGGAATAAAAGTGGGATCGCTTCTTCCTTTGGATGTGTTTTGGCGGCAAGCAAAAAAGCTTTGGTGTGACACGCTTGGCATTCCGCCAGAGAAGCCATGGCTTTTTCCATGGCGAAGGCAGCGGCCAAAAGCCGCTCATATCCGTCTGTTCCCCCTGTCGTTCCCTGGCGATTCGTCCAATGAACCACACCTGCAAGCATTCGGTCAAACGAGCTATTCCTCATGACAATCCTCGGCAGGATCTCCCGAATCGCCCAGCTTTCGTTCCATTTCCAAAATATTATCCAGCTTGAATTGCAGCAAAATTTGCTTGCTGATGATGCTGCGCAGCATTCTTTCGACGCTTTTGTTAATGCGCAGCATATCTTCCAGGCAAACCTCCTCTTTTTGCAGCAAACGCTGAATTTTTTCCCCCTCCGCATTCATAATATGAGACAGGCTGATTTCCTCCATGGCGACAGAGGTAAGCAACAGATGAAACACTTCCTCGCGCTTCAGCGTGATGCGCGGCGTTATGTCAGGCACATTTGGCAACGACATGTCTCATGACCTCCGTTTCCAGCCGCCGGAAAAAGCAATTCTCTCACACTGACGGCTGCGCTTCTTCCCGGCTGGCAAAGTACCTTTCGTTGTGCAAAACGCTCGGATGCGTAGGATGGTGCAGCTTTGACATCTCGTGGTGAATTTTTGCCCTTCCGTACTCCCCGATCTGATCATAGCAGTAGCACAACTGCAAATGAGGCAGCCACGACCAGGCAGGTTCATCTGTCATCCCCATCATGTTTGGTGGCCGTTCAAGCAAAGTCGCTTGCCGGAACCAGTAAATCGCTTTATGAATATCCTTTTTCTCCAAAAAATAAGCCCCTACCTTGCAGCAAAATTCCGCCCGCGGCGCGTCAAAAGCCAATGTTCTCACCAGGGACTGAATCTGTTTTTCCGGCTGCTGCAAGTTCGCATAACATTCCGCTTGTTTATAGCAAGCCATAATCTGGTCCTCGATCCAGCCCTGTCCGCCATCCAAAAAGGCTTGATATTGCTCGGCCGCTTCCTGATAGCGGCCATGATCGTAAAGTTCGTTGGCAAAGTAGTACTGATCCCTGGGGGAAAACGATTCGTTTCGCTCCTGCCGCCGCAAATAAATTTGCAAATTGCGGTCGGTGTACGCCTTCTCCTTGCGATGCGTGACCGCAATGTCGCTGTGATAAATCTCCCCTCCCACCTCCAAATATTCGTGGACAGCGCCGTGCCAGACAAATTGGCGTTGCCGCTTCACCAGCCGATTTCGCCGCAGGAACTTCACAGGCTGGCCCCGATCGTCAAAGGCAAGGTGATAAGGCATGGAGACACTGTCGTACTCAAAAGGCTCCATTTTCCGCAGCGCCAAAAACCGTTCCCGGTCAGCTTCTTCCAACACATCGTCGGCATCGAGCCAAAAAATATAGTCTTTGCTCGCCTGGCTGAAAGCAAAGTTGCGCGCTGCCGCAAAGTCGTCGATCCACGCAAACTCAAACAGCCTCGCCCCGAATGACCGGGCAATTTCGCGCGTCTGATCTTCAGACCCTGTATCTACAATGATGATCTCATCCACCAAATCGCGCACAGTCGACAAGCATCGACCCAGTGTCTGTTCTTCATTGCGAACGATCATGCACAGGCTGACTGTGAACATGCAGATCGCCCTCCTTAGGCGCAAAATCTTTTTTACATCCTATTTTCCGGCCAAGCCCAATATGTATATCGCTCCTCACATAACTTTGGCTTTCAAAGAATAAGGTTTATCGAAAGCATGATGAAAGAACAACCCAAAGAAGGTGATAGCGTCCATGACACCTCCGCTCATTTCGCTATGCATGATTGTCAAAGACGAGGCCGATCAGATCGAAGCATGTCTGGGAAGCGTTCATTCTGTTGTAGATGAGATCATTGTCGTCGACACAGGTTCAACAGACGGCACACAGGAGCTTTGCCGCAAATACGGTGCGAAAGTCATCGAAGCTCCGTGGGAAAACAGTTTTTCCAAAGCGCGGAATATCGGATTGAAAGAAGCCCGTGGGGAATGGGTTTTGTGGCTCGATGCGGATGAGCGATTGGAGGAAGCAGATCAGGAGGCGTTGCGTCAGGCGGCCATTGCAAGCAAATCGGACGTCCTGTTTCTCAAGCTCCTTCATTACCAAGGCCCGAAAAAAGAAACGGCCTCTCTGCATCTGGCAAGCCGCAACGCGCAAATTCGCCTTTTTCGCAACAAAAAGGGGTTTCAATTTGCAAGGGATATTCATGAAGTGCTGCAATGGCCCGAAACGGTTCCGCAGGACGGGGCGATCCCGCTGATTCCTGTCCGCCTTCACCATTATGGCTACATAGAAGAAGTTGTTACGAAGAAAAACAAAGCCAGACGCAACCTGAAGCTGCTTTTGGAAGAGAGGGAAAATCCCGATCGCGACCCGTGGTGCGACTACCACCTGGCCAGCGAATTTTATCGCGCGCAAAAATGGGAGCACGCCTTCATTCTCGTCAATCAGGCGCTGGAAGGCTTTTTGGGCAAAAGTCAGTTGCCGCCGTCTCTTTTTTACAAGCTAAAATACGAGATTTTGTTCCGGCACGGCAGCATGCGGGGGGCATGGCCCGGCATCGAATGCGCCATTCGGCTCTATCCGGATTACGTGGACCTGCATTTTTACAAAGGAGTTTTCTTGATGGAGCACGGGCTGTACGCCGAAGCGATCCAATCGTTCGAGCGTTGCCTAGAGATCGGGGAAGAGCATTGGGAGCATCTCAGTCAGCAAGGAATGGGCAGCTTTCATGCCTTGCACTATCTCGGACGTTGCATGGAGCGTCTGGGCAAATCAAAAGAGGCGCACGTATACGACCAGACCTCGGCCAACATGGTGCGTACATGTGCCCACACGCCATCGACCAAGGGGTGATAAAATGACGACGCAAACGCGGATTTTGATTGGAAGCCCGGTTTGCCAACAACCGGACGTGCTGCGCATGTTTTTGTTTTCGCTGGAAAAGCTTTCGACTTCCGATATGGCCGTCCACTACCTGTTTGTTGATGACAATAACGATCCTGCTTCGAGCAGACTCCTCCACCATTTTGCCGAAAAGCACTCCGGCCAAGTGGAGATCATCCGCAGCCAGGAAGCACCCTCTACCTACTCTTGCAACGAGACGACCCATATTTGGACAGATGAGCTGGTCTGGCGGGTAGCTTCCTTCAAAAACCAACTGATCGAGCGCGCCAAATCAGGCGGCTACGACGGGCTGTTCCTCCTCGACTCGGACTTGCTGCTCCAGCCAGCTACGCTGGAAACTTTGCTCGCATCGGAAAAAGACATCGTCTCGGAAGTTTTCTGGACGAGTTGGACGCCAGACACGCTGCCAGTTCCCCAGGTTTGGCTTACGGACCAGTACACGCAGTATGAAATCAACCATCGGCTGGAAACCATCTCTGCCGAGGAACAATACCTCAGAAAGTACGCCTTTTATGGAAAGCTGCGCGTTCCCGGCCTGTATGAAGTGGGCGGCCTCGGCGCTTGCACCTTGATTCGCCGGAAGGCATTGGAATCCGGCGTGAACTATTCGCGTATTCACAATGTCACGTTTTGGGGAGAAGATCGCCATTTTTGCATACGGGCTGTGGCGCTAGGGTTCTCTTTGTTCGTAGACACCCACTACCCCGCGTTCCATCTGTACCGGGAAAGTGACTTTGCGGAAGCGACCGTCTGGATGAAACAAATCTACGGTTCCGCTCCGCTCCGCGTCAAAAAATCCCCCTCTCTTGCCGTGCCCGCTGTGCCCACGTCCCGTCCCAAAATTACTTTGTCCATGGTCATCCACAACGAGGCAGACAAACATCTCGCCCACGTGCTCACCAAGCACAGGGAGTACATCGACGAAGCCGTTATTATCGACGACGGCAGCACAGACGACAGCGCCGAAATTTGCCATGAGCTGCTAAAAGGCATTCCCCTCCACCTCGTCCGAAACCCGACGCCGCAATTCACCAACGAAGTCGCCCTGCGCAAACAGCAATGGAAAGAAACCATTTCTCACCAGCCAGAGTGGATCGTCAACATGGATGCCGACGAAGTTTTTGAAGACGGGTTTGCCACAGGTGTACATGCGCTGCTCTCCAGACAGCATGGCGATGTGTGCTGCTTCCGCCTGTATGATATGTGGACTGAATCCCACTACCGTGAAGACCCGTATTGGCGCGCCCATTATGTATACCGCCCATTCATCGTCCGCTACCGCCCCAACCTTCGCTATCTGTGGAAAGAACAGCCCTTGCACTGCGGACGCTTTCCCGGCAATATTTTCGAGCTGCCTTCCTTTCTCAGTTACTACCGGGTGAAGCATCTGGGCTGGTCATCTGAAAAGATTCGCCAGGAAAAATACGCCCGCTACAAGCTGCTGGACCCAACCGCCCTGTATGGCTGGAAAGAACAATACGAATCGATTTTGGACGCCGAGCCAAATCTCGTGCCGTGGAGAGAATAAAGGGTTGGTAACATTAACCATTTGTGGTAAAATCGTTTACAACTATTTGGATAGGAAGGTACGGGTGCGACGTATGCCAACAACAACTTTGTAATGGCCTAAAAAACTGGATAGCCTTGCTCCTGGAAAAACAACGCGTTTTTTCGCCCAGGTGCAGTCTGCCCTTTTTTCCCATTACAAAGGAACGTAACGAAATCTGTAGGCTGTCCTTCTTACGGAGATTCGCTATGGGGAATCTCCGTTTTTTGCGTTCAAAAAAGCCAGTCTGCAAGACATCCAAATAGCAGGTACGTTCCTTACCCTTTTTCACGAGGTGAAGGATCATGCTAGTCATGGAACATACGTGGGTATTAACTCAAACGCCATGCACTCTCCCCGTGCTGCGGTATTGCCGGAGCTGCGGACGCACCGTACCCTTTTTCGATACCAGCATTCGCCGGCACAACGCCAACGGCAAAAACATTTATCGTTTCGCCATCTACAAATGCGAGCGGGACCACACATGGAACGAGAAGCTCGCCATATACAAATCGTTTACGGAGCATGTAGAAGTACCGGAGCAGGAGACAATGGCAGAAAATCTCGCCTTGCCCGTCCTCCCTGTTCTCGATTACAAAGAGCAAGGCGTACAGGAAGTCCGCATCACGATTGAAAGCGCAGATGCGCGGTATCGCCTCGACAAGCTGCTCGCCAGTCGACTGGATGGCTGGAGCCGCAGCCAAATCGTGCAAAAGATCAAGGATGGCCGCATCCGCGTCAACCAGCGGGAAGCGAAGCCGAGTGCGATTTTGTCCGCCAGCGACGTCATCGTCATTGTGATCGGCTGACACTTGCTTGCACCATATTCAATAGCAAAAGGGGCTGTCCCAAAAGTCGAATTTTCGGCTGAGCGACGCCCTTTTTCCTTTCATACGCGTCGATGAATCAATGTTTCCGCTTGCTTGACGTTAGCTAATTCGCCTTTTTGGGCAGCTCCTTTGTGCTCTGTTGGGTCGTGCTGCCAACGCCGCTTATTTTTCGCCTTCTGTTACTCAGGCTTATCCTCGCAGCACTACCGTTTTCCTCGCTGCGTCCCAGCTCACTTCCATTCCTAGCAGGGCAGCCACCTCTCTTGCCGGAGCATAAGCGGTTCCATTTTCATGGAGACAATTCAGTTCGTGACCGTTCACCGTTACCGTTTTGGTAGTCGGCTCCCACCCGACCGTTGCTCCCGCTGCCTCCGCGACCAGCCGGACCGGAACATAGGAAGTTCCTGCAATCAGCTTGCCTGTCGTCGCCAGCGTCAGCTCGACAGTGCAGTTATCAACAGGCGCCTGTGGTTTTTGTGGAAAACCTGTTAGCAACCTGTGGACATCCTGTTTAAAACTTTCCCAGGCAGCTTGCGCATTTTTGCCAAAATAAGCTTGCGCCGTGCGCTCATCGACAAAAAAGGCCGGGCAGTTTTTCCCGGTAATGTCGTAATGCCGCCACAACTTATCCACAGCCCAGCCATAACGTTTTAAAAGCTCTGCTGTCAAAGCTACGGTCTGCTCGTACATTTTGGTAAAGCTGCCGTCCGCGTTGACACACATCTCGATGCCAATCGTGCAATCGTTCGGGTACGCGCTCAGCTTTTGCAGCGCCTCTGGCTTGTACGATTTTGCCCCCACGTGATAGCCCATTTCCGTCTCAGGCAAACACCTGATGATTTGCCGGTCATCCACGATGTAGTGAGCGCTGGCTTCTGTCGTCGGCTTGTTGAAGTAGTTCCGGTTTGC